>JAWAXJ010000019.1:0-10972 GCA_038896955.1 Desulfurococcaceae archaeon | reverse complement strand
ACCAACATCGGGTTGCCCGTACATTACCGTGTCCCACTGCGATAACAGGAAAGCTATTGTTAACATATCCTCTTCACCCACAACGCAGAGGTCTGTTGTTCCGATCATGGCCATAGCTATTGCCGATAAGCTTAGGGAACCTCTTGGATTTACAACAGTAGTACACTTAAACTCTTTGAAGGGTTCTCTAAGCGTTCTCTTGGTTTTATAATCAACGACTTTCACGCGAGATAAATGCCTCTTGGAAACAACATCGCCTACTGTAACGTCAACTCTAAGCCCTGATATGCATCCCCGCTCGGGGTGTACAATCAATGTTCCCTGAGGATACGACAAGTCGTTTCTAAATTCATGCGGTAAAACAAGCACGGGTATTCGCATGCTGTTCACTCGATCTTGATCGCGTATCTGCCTTTACGCGAGAGTTCAAGTACCTTTGCTATTTCAGAGTCCTCTGGTTCAATAACCAGGATAACCCCGCTCCACTCATCGGTGAAGTCTTTGGAACCGCATGATGGGCATGTTTCCACGTTCTTTTCAACGAGGTACTTACAGTTCCTACATGCTTTAAAGGGTTTTGATCTACTGCGTGTACTCAAGCGTTATCTCCTCTCTTTACTAAGCCATTCAAGTTTGCCTAAACCCGGTTGTCTCATTGTCATGCTAATTCTTATACCCTTACCTGGCTGAATTCCAGTTGTGTAAACTCTAGCTCTCACAATGTCTCCTCGTTCAACATACCTTCTGCTTTCTTCTAAAAGCAGTGAACCTCTCGCTGTATCAAAGGTTACTCTTTCATCAGCTACCTGATTTATGTGTACGAAGCCGTCTATGGGTCCTAGATTTACGTAAAGACCGCTCCTAGTTACTGAAACTACTTCACCTTCAACCACTTCCTTGATGAACGGCATAAACACTAGTGCATCGAAAAGCACTCTATGGTACGAAGCACCGTCTCCTGGTATTAGTACACCCAGTTCATTCACGTCTACCTCCAGTATAGCTATTATTATGCCATACAGAGGTGGACCTTCTTCCTTATGAACGTTGATCAACATGCCCTCATACTTGGCTTTAAGCTCTTCTAGTGCTGCTTCTCTGATTGGTTTGCTAAACTTGTGTGGTGGTATTCTTACGTTGTCTCTAATACGCAAGATTGCGTACATGCTTTTATTCACCAATTGCTCCTATTTGACTGACCTGAATAGCCTACAATACTCTTACAGAGTACTCTAGAACAAAACTACTTAAAAATACCCTTCAACTACAACTCTCCTTGACTCCTCCCGGAAGTAAGCTTCCGGTATTCCAATGGCACGAAGCTTTGCTCTAAGTTCTCGATCATTCGTTGCTACAATTGCCTTGTTTTCAACAGCGTACCTTATGATCAGCTCATCGACGCTGGAGGTTTCCACATTCCCGTAGTCTACGATTTCGCAGAACATGCGAACAAGCTCTAGGGCTAGCAGCGCTTGTTTTCTGAGGGATTGCGCGGAGGTGCGTGATAGCTTGATTAACTCGTTGAGAACTGGTGATAACACCACGAACCTAGGTTTAGTTTCTAGCTGTTCTTCTATTTGCTCAAAAACTCTAACACCACTCGCGGCAAGCATAAGCATGTTTGTGTCTAGGACAACTATTGGCTTTCTAGTAGATTCAGTAGACGTTTTCAACAACACCCCAACCTGCGAGCCTCCAACGAGCCATTACTCTTCTTCCAATAGCTACTCGCATACCTTTCCATGCTACAACAGGCTCACTGAGATCTACGTCAACATAGTCCTTCTTAACGGATTTAACAGTTGAAAGCCTGGTAGCTGGTCCAACCACCACTATGATCTTCTCTCCGGGTTGAAGCGGTGGAAGCTTTACCTGCTGACCAGCTTTTAACCCTACCACTCTTTCTAGAACATGGTAGGATATACTAAGGCTTGTTGCCACAGGTAGTTTTTCATTGGGTTTCGTAACAACACTTCCTGCTAATCTATCCGCCTTCGCAAGTGATGGATCTAGCTTTGTTCTGATGGCAACTAGTCCTCCTGGTTTTGCCTCTTCGGATGATACATCACCGTACCTTATTTCCTCGATAGTTGTTACCAGTGGAACGTACTCCTGGGTTTTTTGTTTACCCGGTTTTTCGATCTTAACACCAGGTAGTATGGTTATTTCATCGTTTAACTCAAGCTTACCTTGCAGAAGCGTTCCTCCTAGAACACCGCCTTGAACATCACCATATTGAGTACCGGGTCTATTTATGTCAAAGCTACGGATAACGTACATGATCGGTGGTTTCGAGAGATCTCGTTCAGGTGTTGAAATAATTTCCTGAATCGCCTGAAGCAGGACATCTATGTTGACTTTGTGAAGAGCACTTACAGGTATGATGGGAGCGTTCTCAGCTATTGTTCCCTTAACGAAGTTGAGTATTTCATTATAGTTCTTAAGAGCTCTCTCCTTGGAAACAGCATCTATCTTGTTCTGAACTATAACGAGGTTTTTCACACCCAGGATTTCGAGAGCCATTAAGTGCTCAATTGTCTGAGGTTGAGGGCACTGCTCTGTAGCTGATATCACCAGAATTGCTCCGTCAATTACCATGGCGCCGCTAAGCATTGTTGTCATGTAAGCTTCGTGCCCGGGTGCATCCACGTAGCTAACTCTTCTGAGGATTCTCGAGCTACTACCGTCGGGACATACGGTTTCAGTTGTGAACGCGTCGGGGGGTTCCATGTTGTCACAGTATGCTATGTTTCCGTCAGCGTACCCCAGGAATATTGTCATTCCACGCTCGATCTCCCTGCTATGCTTCGCTGTCCATATACCGGTTAATGCCTGAACCAGGGTAGTCTTTCCGTGGTCAACGTGCCCTACTACTCCGATATTTACTTCCGGTAAAGCTTTTTCTTGAGACAAGAAATCACCTAGCTTTGTATGTAAGCAGTGGTTTCACTTCTATTCATACATGATTTTGGTATTTATTTGAACCGTATCTGGAGCTATTGTATTTCCTCGTACCATTTTGCGTCGTCTTTCACCTTTCTCTCGTGGATGGAATCCTGGAGGCTCTGAGAGTAAAGCTCTTTTCTTCACAGGACCCGGTATATCTGATCTCATCGGGAATCCGCTAACGTCGCTACCTCCGGTAATCACTAATTTTACTCCTTTAAGACCAATGATGCTTCCATCTATCTCGTCTCCTATTTTTAACCCCAGTAGGGCTTGTGTTCTCTCATCGTTAATGCGAATCTGCCAAGCTGGTGACCTGAACGCTTCCCCCTCGAGTTCCTGTGTTCCAGTTGAATCAATGAGCTTTACTAGACTAACCTTTACGACGTTGTCCGGAACAGAGTCGTCGACCTCGACTCTGCCGGTGATCTTCACCTTGTCTCCAGTGTCAGGTCGTCTCATCCGCAAGGTTACAACCTTGTACTTCGCTCCCAGTTCTTCAAGCATCTTAGAGTTCATTTTGATTATCGGTAGTTCGAGCTGCTCTTTCATTTTATCTGTAAAGGGTGTATCGGGGTCTCCTACAATCCTCACCTTAAGCACTTTTCCCTTTTTGTATGCTTCTGGATCCGATACTACTATCTTGAAATCAGGCATACATTCACCACGCCACCAGCAATCCCGGTGGCATTTTAACTCATTAATTACAGGATTTAAATATTCTAAGCAAGGGTGATCCGCTGTGATTGCAAAAACCAGTAAGACTTGGATTAGGCAACCAATAGTTGCAGTACTAGGTCACGTAGACCACGGAAAAACAACACTACTGGACAAAATAAGAGGTACTGCTGTAGCTAAGAGAGAACCGGGAGAAATAACTCAGCATATTGGCGCAAGCATAGTACCCGCTAGTGTTCTCGAGAAGATCTCAGAACCCCTTAAGAAGATCTTTCCAAGGCTAAAGATCGAAATTCCAGGGTTGCTCTTCATCGACACACCTGGACACGAGCTCTTCGTTAGTCTCAGGAGACGTGGAGGTAGCGTTGCAGACATAGCCATACTGGTTGTAGACGTAATAGAGGGTGTAATGCCTCAGACAAAGGAAGCAATAATGCTCCTCAAGGAGAGAAGGGTGCCGTTCATCGTAGCTGCTAATAAAATAGATAGAATTGAAGGATGGACCCCGGTACCGGATACCCCATTCCTTGAGTCTATCAAGAAGCAAAGTCCGAGAACAGTAAATAAGCTTGAGGAGCAATTGTACAAAATAGTCGGAGACCTGTACACTCTCGGTTACCAAGCTGAGAGGTTTGATAGAGTCAAAGACTTCAGAACAACTGTAGCCATAGTACCTGTCTCAGCTAAAACTGGAGAAGGTTTAGCTGAACTATTATCTCTCGTTGCTGGTTTATCGCAACAATTCATGAAAAAGAAGCTTATCACGGGTGAAGAACCTGCTAAAGGTATAGTCTTGGAGGTTAAGGAGGAGGAAGGGCTTGGTGCAACGATCGACGTAATAGTGTACGATGGGGTTTTGAGAAGAAACGACATGATAATCTTAGCGTCCAAGAGCGGATACTTGGTAACTCGCGTTAGAGCTCTACTTCTACCAAGGCCACTACAAGATATGAGAATGCATGAAGGAAAGTTCATACAAGTCGATGAGGTGGCTGCTGCCGCAGGCGTAAAAATTGTAGCGCCTAATCTGGAGGAAGTCATGGCGGGATCACCGCTGTACGTTGTCCCGGACGAATCAAGCGTAGAAACCTATGTCAAAATGATACTCGAAGAGGTTGAAACTATCAGGATAAGGTCGGAGTCCGATGGAGTTATCGTGAAAGCTGACACTCTTGGCTCACTTGAAGCTCTTATAGAAGCTTTGAGAAGAGAAGGTGTACCAATCAAGCTAGCTGACGTTGGTCCTGTGTCTAGAAACGACGTAATGGAGGCCGTGGTCATCAAGAAGTCTAAACCCGAGTACGGAGTAATCCTAGCATTCAACGTTAAGGTTCTGAAGGATGCAGAGGAGATGGCGGTGAAGGAGAACATAACGATATTCGCAAATAACGTGGTCTACAGGTTGCTCGAAGACTTCCTAAAATGGCTTAAAGAATACAAGGAAATAGAGAAACGCCGCGAACTCGAGTCTTTGGTTAGACCAGCGAAGATAAGAATTATCCCAGGCTACGTGTTTAGGAGAAGCGACCCAGCTATTGTAGGAATAGAGGTTCTCGCAGGAACAGTTAAACCCGGATACGTCTTAATGCGTGAAGACGGAGTTAGCATCGGAAACATCATGCAGATCAGGGATAGAGACAACGTTTTAAAGGAGGCTATTGTTGGTCAAAGAGTAGCTATCAGTATTAAAGGTAAAGTCATGGTTGGTAGACAAATAGATGAGGGCGATGTCCTCTACACGGATATACCCAGAGATCACGTCACAATGTGGTTAACCAAGTACGCGAGTGAGCTGAGAGAAGATGAGCAATCGGTTTTAAAGGAAATAATTAGTATTAAGAGGAAAAGCGACCCACTGTATGGTTTTGTGTTCATGGCCCAGGAGTAGAGCAGGCGCAATGACGCCGTTCTCAACTCTACCTGGTTTGCTGACCGTACTTACGTGTCCACTTGAGCTTCCTCGGGTCTCTTCCCATTTGATAACTCTTAAAGCACTTTCTACTGCAGAACCATAGTATTGTTCCATCGTTAAGCACGTACATTAGCCCTGTTCCCGGCTCTAATGCAACACCGCAAAATGTGCACGTCGCCTGTCTAGGCATAGAACTCACCTAACACGCATAATTATTTAAAGGCTTTTAAAACATAATTTGCAAGTGATTCATATAAACGTCTACAAGAATCGTGGTGACGTCTTTGGAAAACACAACTGAAACTGCACGTAAGCTCGTGTTTGAGCCGCCTAAAATCAACATTGTAGAAGAGATAGGTTTTCCAGCCGAAGTAGTTCAAATACTGGGACGTACGGGAGTAACAGGCGAGATTACTCAGGTTAGAGTAAGAATTCTCGAAGGAAGAGATAGAGGTCGAGTGATAACTAGAAACGTTAAAGGACCTGTTAGAGTAGGCGATATACTGATACTGAGAGAAACTGAGAGAGAAGCTAGAAAGCTAACAACGAGACGGTAAAAACAATTTGCTTTATCAACTGTTTCTTTTAAAGGGTTTAGAGAGATTATTGTCTACACTCCGCTCTTAGCTCTAATCTCCTGAACACTCTTCACTATTTCGTCTACTAAGCTCTTAGCTCCTCCAGGATCTATAATGGCAACGGACGCAGCTGCAACCTCTATTCCGGCTGCTTCACCAAGCTTCTTTTTGCTAGGTACGAACGTGTAGGGGATTTTTTTCTCATCACATAGAATAGGTAAGTGAGCAACTATTTCTGGTGGATCTACATCCTCTGCTATGATGACTAGTTTTGCTAAGCCTCTTTCTACAGCTTTTGTTGTTTCATTGGTACCCTTCTTTATCTTACCACCTGTTTCTCTAGCTTTCTTCACCGCTTCGTACGCTTTTTCAGCGAGTTCCGATGGGACATTGAATCTTACGTAAAAAGGCTTTGACATGGTCATCCTCCTCCCATATAGTCGTCATTTACATATGGAATACTAACTCGGCTTTATATACCTACCTTCTTATTCATGCGCGAAAACTAGTACTACTTCCTCGGGTTTTACCGCATCCACTCTTGCAAAGCCTATTCTGTACAGCTGAACGATTGAATCTACTCTTTCACTGGTAATCCTGCTCTCAGCGTAAAGTACCTTTTCGCGTAGTTCTAATTCACTAGGCACCAACAGCCTCACTCTTACGTTTTCACCATGGGGAACCCACTGAATTATGGGGGCGTCAAGCTTCTTTGCTTCCTCTTGAGTTACACTATGAAGCTCGGCTACATATACAGGAGTATTGTTATGCTCCGATAATCCCGATACGACAAAGTTCGCTAGACCCATCAACCTAAACACTTTGTTCCTAACATCAAGAAGGTCTCTCTGCGAAATGTAGACTAGAGCTCCGTTTTCGACTACGTACTTATGGTGATCTTTTCTAGAGGGGTGAATGGGGATGTGTGCTTCTAGCGGAGATTCTATGTTCTTCAAGAGAAGTAGAACAGGGTTTTCAACCGCCATGTACCTGTTCGCCACCGGGTCTACTTTTGCTCTGTTTATCGCGTAGAGGTTGACAAGGCTTATTCTAGCATCTATCGGTTTAACACCCACGTTCTTCACAAGCTCCCAAATGGTTTCTCTAACAATACCACGACGCCTTAACCCCTGAATAGTGCCCAATCTCGGGTCGGAGTAGGAGACTATGCCTTTTTCCGAAATAAGTTTCCTGGTTTTCGATTTGCTTAGTATAATACCCTCCAGCGAGAGCCTGCCAAAATGCAGTGTTTCAGGGTACTTCCAGCCCATGTGATCGTAGAGGTACTTCTGCTTAATGGTGTTGGTAAGATGCTCCCTAGCTCTGAGAATATGGGTAACTCCCATTAGGTGATCATCAACAGCTGCAGCGTAGTTGTACGTAGGCCACACGATGTATTTTTCCCCGGTGATCGGATGAGGCGTTTTCGAGGTATCAATGATTCTAAATGCAACCCAGTCTCGTACACTTATATCAGGATGCTGGAGATCAGTTTTAACTCTAACAACAGCTTCACCTTCACTGTACTTTCCTTCAAGCATTTTATCGAACTCCTCGAGCTGATCCTCTACGGACCTGTTCCTGTGAGGACAAGCTTTACCTGAATTTCTGTGGATTTTGAACTCCTTGTTACTGCATAAGTCCACGTAAGCTCCTCCACGTTGAATAAGCTCCTTAGCTACACTATAGAAGACCTCTAGTCTAAGACTCTGAATGTACTCCTCGTCCCACATTACTCCTAGCCACTTCAGGTCTTCTTTAATAGATTCGTATGAATCCGGGTATGGAGCCTTAGTCCTTGGATCAGTATCTTCGAATCTTAGTATCATTTTCCCTTTGTAAGCTTGAGCGTACCAGTAGCTTAGGAGCGCTGGCCTCGCGTTTCCGAGGTGTAGGGAGAAATCTGGGTTTGGAGCTAATCTTGTAACGACTTTGCCTTCAACAGCGTTTGGAAGCGGTGGAAGCTCTTTCTTGAACTCCGAGGGCTTCTCCTCTAAAACCTCTGGCCAGTTGGACTTTACGATTGCTATCTGCTCCTCTAGAGATAGCTTGTTCACCTCTTCAACTACGTTCTTTATTACCTCAATGTATACTCGCATTTCTCTTCTTATCTCGGGAAGCTCTGCTGCTACCTTTGATGATACTGCTTTAAGATCTGCTTTTCCACCGTGCTTTATGGCGTTCACTAGTGCGTGCTTAAAGGCAACTTCACGGACTTTTTCTAACAGTGATTTCTCTGAGTTCACCTGGAACCACCACGAGTACAACTTTCCTGGGAGATTCCCACACCATGTCAACCACGAACACTACTGTACCTTCGCAACGTGAGAACACGTTTCTGACCTCCATTTTGCTCGTGATAACATATGCCACTTTCTCGTTCATTTTAACTTCATCACCTTCCGTTTTTAGGATGTAAACAAAGCTACCTACTATTTCCTGTAGGCAGAGTTTTGTATTTTTCTCTACGAAATAACCCTTGTAGACGTCAACTGCTGGATCCTCTCGCACTATTACAACCGTTCGCTTCAATACGGCCTCGAGCAGGTCTACGGAGTTTAGGATCTGCTCATATGGTATTAAGCCAAATAGTCTTTCACAGTTCATAGTGCCGTCTTTAACTACTATGAACTCTCCTCTGGTATAACACAAATACCTGTTGCTTTTCTCGTCTTCTACGAAGACAGAGTAGAAAACATACTCGCTACTCTTCATGTCTACACCTTAGCTCTTTGATGTAGAGTGGAACATCTATACCTCTTGTTGCGAGAAAGCTTGCTATTGTTGGACCAAGCATTATAGGTGTTTTGCAGAGCTTATCTACGCTTTGGGCTCCAACAAGAAACATGACTATCCTTAGCTCAGAGACGTAGTTTTCAACGTATTTAACAGCGCTGTTGAATCCACCTTCTAAAAGTGCTTTAAGCAAAGGTCTTGCAAAACCAACCATATTCGCGCCTAGCGCCAGCGACTTGGCTGCTTTAATACCATCCCAAATCCCGCCACTCGCGATTACAAGTGAACTTCTGCTTGCAAATCGTGTTTCCACTATCGAGATAGGTGTTGGTAACCCCCACCACTCACTGTGTAGTTTAACACCTAGCTGGTGATTGAACGTGTTTTCAGGGCATCTCTGTGCTTCCACTTTAACCCAGCTTGTACCACATGCACCTGCTACGTCGAAGATCCTTATGCCAAGCTTTGAGAACAATGAAACTACTTCCATCGAGAGACCGTGACCAACCTCCTTAACTATGACCGGTTTGCTCATGCTCTTAAGAAGCGTTGAGAGCCTTTCCAGTAGTTTCTCGCTGAAGTCTGTGTCTCCTTCGGGTTGAACAACTTCTTGCGCGGGATTTAAGTGCACCGCGAGCGCATCTGCACCAGTAACTTCGATCGCATGGATAATGTCGTTCAAGTCCAATTCTAGAAGCTGAGCAATACCTATATTGCCTATAACAGGGACATCGCTGGCTATGTCTCTTACAACTCTGTATGTTTCTAGAATACTGGAGTTGAATTTCGATGTGATAATCGGTCTCTGGCTCCCAAGTCCAACAGCTATTTTGAACTTACTGGCTATTTTAGCAATGTTTTCATTTATTGTTTTAGCCTCCTGTACACCTCCTGTCATCGCCTCTATGATTATGGGAGCTTCCAAATCGTAGTTTAAGAACCTCGTTTTTAGATCAACATCACTGAGTTTTAAACCTGGAAAAGCCCTGTGAACAAGGCGTATTTCTGAGAAAAGAGGATTGCATCTTTCTTCGTATGTGACATCGTCTCTAAGGCTTATTCTTATGTGCTGCGCTTTTCTATTTTGAATATCCTCTAGAGTCAATAAGCAAGCACCATTGTTAAAAGTACTATTCGATAAAAAACTTTATACTCGCATACCCTACTACGGCTGATTTATCCCCCTGAACATCGCCACTAGTAGCGTGCTTGAGTAGTACCGCTTTTCCCCCCATGATCCTCGCTATCTCCATGAGAACCATTATTCCTCCAGGACCACATATGCTGATATCGCGCTGTATCATAGTATTGTAGAATCCCTCGAGGTCGAGGTTTAATATTCTGTTAATGGCGTCCATATCCTTATCCACCGTTACATCGTGTGGTTCATAGTGATTGAAGTCGCTACTCGCTAGGAATACCGTATCCCTGCTCAGCTCTCTCGTAGCCGATATCAAGGCCTTTGCTAAGTCTCTGGCTACCTCCGGCGAGTGGATGCCCATGACTATGGGTAGAATCTGGAATTGCTTGTCTTTGTAGATGTACTGAAGGAAAGGTAATTGAACTTCTATGGAATGCTCCTCCAGATGAGCGTACGTGTCCAGGTCTGCTAGTTCACTAGCCTCAACAACCTTCTTTCCAAGCTCTTCGTCAACCTTTATAGAGCCTAGAGGCGTTTCCCACACACCACCAGGGTATACGGAAACGGGTTTTCCGTATCCTGTGTGATTAGTGCCGATGATCACGATGGTTTCAGGAACCCCGTGTGTGACCATATCGTAGTATGCGTGTGCCGCAACAGGACCGCTATACATGTAGCCTGCGTGTGGTACGACATAACCGATTGTGGTTTTATCTCTAGCGAGTGAAAACTTAGGCATGCTTCCTGGACCTATTCTGTGCTTGAAGGACCACTCTATGATCTCAACAAGCCTATCTCTGTTACTCGGGTAGAAGTATCCAGCAACCACAGGTTTTCTAACGTACCGCAACAGTTATCACCACATTTGATTGAACAACCCTATCGCAAAACACCGTATCTCAGTATCCCAGTGCAACGCTTTATACCTTGAACTAGCTAAGTATGCAAGGTTTAACCACGCAGTTTGCAAGAACCGCGAAC
>JAWAXJ010000018.1:0-11121 GCA_038896955.1 Desulfurococcaceae archaeon | reverse complement strand
ACATAGTTGTAGGAGACATAACCAAGCCGCTACCACCCGAAACAGAGTACGTAGAGGTGCTACTAAAAACAGGTGAAAAAGTCGTAATACCGGTAGTAAACGGCTACGCAATAGTACCGCCGCAACCACCAGGCATAAGCAGAAACATAAACGTAGAGAGACCAAACACTACAACGACGATCAACATTGATAAGCTGATCCAAGAAATACCCGAAAAACCATCGATAACAGTTGTTCAGCAAACATCCAAAGAAGAACAACCTATAACACCCAAAGAGAAAGAAGAAGAAGAACAAAAGGAAGCTGGCAAAACAAAAGAGAAAGAAGAAGAAGAACAAAAGGAAGCTGGCAAAACAAAAGAGAAAGAAGAACCAAAAGAAACACCAACATCAGAAGTAGTAACGGTAACGCCCAGGATGCCGCCCACAACCGGGCCGGGCATGACGCTACCAACAATACCTGGCAAATATGTTGCCACAGCCCAGATGCTAACCATTGGAGGCGGCAAGTTGGTTAAGGAAATTATCAGGGTTTAAATATATTTAAACAAGTTTTTTATTTTAAATATATTTAAATATTTGGATCCGCGGAGTTTGGGTTTTCAACCTCCCTCCGCTCCAAGCGGTGAACGGTTATCTATGTAGTACAACACGCCCTTTATTTCCCTCCCATCCACATTTGCCTCAACTATTCTAACATTTAACGTTTCACCCCCTTTGATACCGATTGCCCTGGCAATAACCGTAGGCAACGTTACAACGTACCCTGTATACCTACCGCCTTTCACCCTCTTCGTCACTACCTTAATTTTCAGCTCCGCACCCATGCTTATCCACTTGATTTGTTGCCATAGATAGCTTATAAACAGTTTTACCTAGTTTTTTAGTTGAATGTTTCCACAGGAATGTTTCCACAGATTTGTGTCAACACCTTTCATAAGGTGTTAGTGGTGCGCTTATGTGTGCAGACCGGGGTACTGGTATTTTTTTATAATTGAATGTTGCTTCTTGGCGTATCATTACATAAGCTGTGTATAAGGTGTGCGCGCAGACCCGGGGCCTGCGCAACTATATATACACCGTTTGTGTATATGTTTGTATGCTTATTAGCTTTGTTGCTTAAATTAGTGATCCGGTGATTTAGGTTGTTCGTCTTTCCTATTCCGGTCGAGCTTTTGATAGGCGTAGCTGTAGCCGGCGCTATCTCGTTTTTTATTATTTTCTTTATCACCAGGCGCGTCGGTAGCAGACCGCCTGGCGATGTCCTGGTGGTTATTACGCCCGAGGGCTTAACCTATAGCTTTCCTGTTACACCTCTTGTTCCACCGACTCTGTATACGTACGAGTGCCCCGGTACCGAGATGTGCTTGATGGTTGCCCGTAACCCGCCGCTTCTCCTATACGATGGCAAGACGAAGAGTAGCAGGAAGATGTGGTTCGGCGTAGAGGTCGACGGTCTAACCTTGACGATCACGCCATACGAAGCTCAGGCCCTGTCCATGGCTGGCGAAGCTGTTGGCGAATTCAACGTGGATGACATAGTCAGGCTTGTTAAATACGCCATCGATAAGAAGGGCTACAGCGAAAACGTGGTTATTCCAGGGGGGTTCAGGGTATCGTTTACGTACAAGATATACCCAACTATAATAAAGGTCCTAACCGACATACTTAAATCCGATGCCACCGCGCTAACAACGATCCTATCGTCCCTCAGAGCCGCCAAGGAGGCAAAAACACTTGCAGAGGCCGTGGCTATAAGAAGGGGTGCAGAGGCGACGAAGTGGCTCTACATAGGCATGTTCATACTGTTGGCCGCGGTAGCCCTAGCCATAATCATGTTCACAAGACGGTAGAGGTGCGAAGCAATGCTTAGCAACAGCCTCAACTGGTTGCTACTCACCTGCAAACCACGGGATAGAAGATGCATCTTAGGCTACTACATACTCTCAAACAAAATCGTTGGATGGAGGTCGATAAAGAAGGCCCTTGACGAAGACACTATAGTTCTATCCGCCATATCGACAAAGATAAAGAAGGAGCGGGCACTACTAATATCGTTCGAGGTTAAGAAGATACCGCTCGAACCGCCCATCAAGCCGCTACCCGTAGACATATCGACCTGCATACCGGGTGTATGCATAGACGGTGCACCGGTTAGAATCGGCGACTACAGGTCGTACATATACGACCGGTTTGCGTTGACGTACAGAGAGTCCCTCGACGGCTACTACTACGGAAACCTATTCCTACGCGGATCGATACCAAGCATCGGGTGGTTAACGAGATGGAAGTCAAGGAGAGCGATTTCAAAAGCTTTAAAACAGATGTAGACTCGTTAATCGAGGTCTGCTTCAGAAGAATAAAAACTGGTTTCAAGGCCAAGGCGCCGGACGACGCCCTCCTTCAGGAGATAAACGAAAAGAAGGAGGCGCACTCGATCCTAGCCGAGCTGTACAGGCTTAACAGGAACAACATCCCGTACCTAATCCACCTGGCGAAATGGGG
The DNA here is from genome assembly GCA_038896955.1 of Desulfurococcaceae archaeon. GTDB lineage: Archaea > Thermoproteota > Thermoprotei_A > Sulfolobales > Desulfurococcaceae > UBA285. Next base: position 8,617 of record JAWAXJ010000018.1, on the reverse strand, counting down.
TGACCCGACCACGGCTAAGTACGATATGGTCTATTCATCCGACCACGAGGGGGCGACCAAAACGCTTCTATCCCTTCTAATAACCGAAAGGGCCCTGCTGGCGAAAAAAGGGCTGCTGAAGCACGTAACGGTCGCCATAGTGGGCCTTGGGGGGAGCGGAAAAACAACGTACGCCGTGGCATCCATCGCCGGCGCCCTCAGGGTCCTCGGGGTCGACCAAGGCGTTGTCGGGGACCTGGTGTTTTTCGAGCCCATGGATTTCGTCGTGTTCGTCAAGGATAACCTGGAGAAAAAGAGGTGGGTACCATCGGTTCTCCTCGACGACGTGGGCGCGCAGATATCCAAGTACTGGATATGGCTCGGCCAAAAGTGGTGGGCGTACCTCTTCTCCGTTCTAGACCACGTCAAGGACTGGTGCGGGGTTCTGGTCATGACGGCGAGCAGCTTCAAGGTAATACCGTCTGGTCTACGGGACAAAATAGACCTCATCGTAGAGGCCGTTGAGGCATCGTACAAGGGTTACGTGTTTAACCTCTTCACCTGGTACAGGAGGGACAAGTACCTCGAGTCGCATAGGAGGAAGCCAGTATTCATAGATGTGTCGCCACCGACGCTTTTAATGCCAAAGCATATATGGGGTAGCATGCTCGAGAGGAGGAGGAGCCTGGGGGTTTCGCGGCTGGGCGAAATACTCGAAAGGCTTAGGGAGAAAACGCAGGAGGAAGAGGTTGAGGAAGGTGAGTGAGGAGCACATAGTGATAGGTAGAAACTACATAGAAACCCTTCTGCTGACTTTAACCAGGATAGAGTTCGCATCGCCAACGATAGACACGCTGATAAGGATAGTCCTGAGGGTGGAGGACGAGATCTGCGGGCTGAGCATGATAATGGACGAGGTGAAGAACGTCTACACGAGGACGTTCAAGAAGATGATCAAGGAGTACTTCGGAAAAGATCTACCCCTACCGGACACTCTCTTCGAAAGATGCAACGTCGTCCAAGGCGCGCTCGAATACCTGCTCAAAAACCCGTCCGTCGTGGTTGAGGGAAAGTACCTAACAAGCGTAGCGGAGGAGAAGATAAAGACAACCGTGTCGAGAATAGGCAGGGCAACGATATTCGCAACCCTGTATTCGCTTGGATTAATAAAGGTCTAGCTAGACCTTGTATTTATTAGCTTTGCTTCTAGAAGAAACTGTATCGGTGGTAAGATGCCCCTAATCGATAACGTATCCAACGAGACCACGTGCACAGAGGAAGAGAAAAAGGACGGCGTGTACATGGTTTGCAGGGATAAGAATGGATCGGTAGTCTACGAGAAGAAGCTCGTACCGGCGTGATGTGCATGGAGATAGACGAGCTACGCCTAAAGTCCTCCGTGGCCAGCTGCGAACAGTACATAGTTGTCGACAACATACCCGAATTCTATAAATGCCTGGACAAGGCGCTCGGGCCTGGATGGATCAAGAGGGACGCCGTTATGTTTACCGATGACGGCGATATGGTTAGGCTTCTAGCGTACAAAGTTGTAGGGGACAGGGTTGTGTCCATACTATCGTTCTACAGGCTCGATGGCGAGATAAGGTACGCCTACTTCGACGTAGATGTATCAGACGTAGACGACGTCAAAAGGGTGCTGGGAGAGATATGAGCCAGAGGCAAGCGGAGGAAGACGTGGTGCCTGTACCCGTTATACGTTTAAACGCTATCGAGGTTGAGAAGTTCCTGGCCAAGCTGAGGGAGAGAATAAAGGAGAGCGTATCCACGAACATCGTTAAGAGGGACTCCATTGGGGTTGTTACAGACCTAGAGGATTACCTAACGGACTTGATAGCGTCAACGACGAGCGACGTAATAATATCCCCCCTTATCTCGGAGCAGGTTATACTCATCGACGCCTTGACTATGTCCTCGGCTATCGAGAAAACGATCATGAACCCGATAATAAACGAGATGGAGGTAGAGATACAATCGGGTAGGGTAGCGGAATTCATAAAGCAGCTTGCCAGCTACATACACATAAAGAAAATATGCCTAGACGCGCTGGTGCAAATACTGAAGAGAAGGCTAACGCACATCTACATAAACATGCCGCCAAACCTAAGACCGTCGCTGGCATCAGCATCAATAGGGTACGAAAAGATAGAGTGAAGCGCCCTAAAACACGTAAAAAAAATATTTTTTGTTTATTTACGTTTATACGGCTAGCTTATACGCTTCGGAAAGCGTGCGCCTAAGGTCCTCGGGCAAAGCGGTTATATGGGGCAGGATATCGGCTTTTGTAACGTTAAACTTCCCATCGGGGCCAATGGATAGTGTGCCACCGTAGAGCTTGTCCTTGATGACCCTCGCAACTGCTTTGTATACGTGCCTGACAACGGTTCTCCAGAAGTCCCCTGGCCTGGCCTGTACGACACTCCTCTGGTTGGGGCCTAGCTTGTTCAACTCGTCGTTCATAACATCCTTGGCTAAGTCCGCGGCTGTTCTACCGAACGCGCTCCTAACCTCGCTCATGCTTTTGTTTGTTGATGCAACAATCCTTTTGAACGTACCTCTTGCCATACACAGTACACCCAACCTAACTTATATGTATATAGGTATATAAACTTTACTGTTACCGTTGAAACTTAAAATAGTTGAGAACATGGCCGCGGCTAACGAACCCAGACTATGTATCCGCAGAGCTTTTTAGCGGTAAGCTCCTTAAGCTTTTCCCACGGCACGTTTCTATACCTATCCATCGTAGCCAGGTTGCTGAAGTCCAGCACACCTAGGGTAAGGTTCAGGGCCACCCCGATGCCTATCCAGGGGCTTGGCATTACACCTACAAGAGTGAGCAGGGCCAGCGCCCCCGGAACAGCTATTTGCGGAACTGCGCAATCCAGCTTCCTGGGCGGGTAGACCACGAAGCCAACGCCGAAGAATAGGAAATCTATGAACCACCTACCGCTGACCCTGACAAAACCTAGGAACATTCCCTTCAACCGGCCGGCGGCGAAAAGCACGTGAGAAAGCTCGTGAACCGTGGCGACAACCATAAACATACACAACATCGCCACAATGTCAATCAATGCGGCGAACCCCCGAACGTAGAGTAAGTGTGGCAGAGGAAAAAAGGTCTACGCTAAACAATGCATGGTATATAAAAAAAAATGTGGTTGAATTTAGTATTGTATCTTTGAAACGCTTTCCTTAATTTTCGTAATAACTTCCTTTGGGTCGGGTATCCTTATATTCGATATCCTGTTGATTAGAGTGTACAAGGATATGTACCCATGCGATGTACCTACGTATCTCCCGTAATCGTTGTATACCTCGTAGTGGTACTGAACAATTACATCGTCATCTGTTGCGACTATGTAGTCTACCTCCACCAGGTCCCCGTACAGGATTGACAGCGCTTTTGAGACAACTCTACGTAGCTCGGCATCCTGTAGCTCTATACCGTATACGTATAGCGTTAGCGGAGACCTCCCGTTGTAGTCGTCGATCCACGTTATGTATCTGAGCTCGAACCTGTGCTTCTCTACGTTGTCAACAAACTTCCTGATAAGGTAAACAAGCCTGTCAACGACATACGATATCTCGTTTTTAACATCGATTTTCTCGTTGCTCACTCCTGACACAACCAATGTAGCTCCCCCCTTGATACGGCTAGGCAATCCCCGTACAGAAGCTTCAGCACGTTCGCTATGTACGCTCGGAAATATGTCAAGCTATAACCTGAAAGCAGCGCCGCTTCCACCACGCTCATCGACCCCCTTTTCTTCAGCTCCTCGAGCATTTCCTTAGTTCTCTCCTTAATCCTTGCCACAGTTAACAATTCTTCATATTTTTTCTCCACTTTTTCACCCAGAAAAAAATATTAGCACAGAGATTAAAAACTTTTCGCCTCCATACGCGTAGCTACCCATCACCCCCCTCCAGCTCGAGCTCCTTCTCCAACATACTGTAAAACCTCAAAACCTTCTCAACCAAGAGACCAAACCTAGCAAGCTCCGCCCTCCTCTCATCAAACGTCTTCAAAAGGCTGAACTTTCTAGCAAAACCATGAATAGCGTTCGAAGCTACCTCAATGTAATCAACAGACTCAAGATTATCAAGATCAAGCGAATGAAGCTTCTCCGCATGGTTATAACCATCGATGGGCCCGATGTAGCACTTCCTTCTTTTTTCACCAAATTTGTGTATATAGTAAATGTATTTTCTGTTTCCTCTTTTTTCAACACTTCTGTAACCCGTTGCCCCGCATCTTGGGCATATTTCCATTTTTTCACCTATCCACAATTTTGTGGAATACGGAGTTTATAAATGTGTAGTCAAAAAGATTTGCTTGATGTTTGTTTTATCGGCTGTGCTTATTTATATTCTTCTTTGTTATTATTCCTTGTTTTTTGTTTTTTGCTTTATTGGTGTACAAGCAAGCTTTTTATATTGGTTTCACCAACTAAAAGTTGGTGAAAAAATGAAATACGTTGTGGAAGGGGAAACTTATTACCTTGATAAAAGATACGTGGATTACGAGGACTTCCTTATGAAGTCGCATCACTATCCGTTCAACGACGTTGATGTTCTCCCAAGAAAGGTTGCATCCATTGTTGGAAAGATATACTTTAAATCTGCTGAGCGTTTGGTTAACGAATACAACGTTGAAATAAACAAGGAGGAGCTATTCGACATATGCCTTAGGGTGTACAAGGAGGTAAAAAGGATCAGGGGTAAGGGTTTCTCAGACCTCGATAAGTATATCGATATAGTTCTGTACATATACCTATACCTGAGGGGGTTCAAGGTAAAGGCCAGGGGTTTGAACGGCTTGATATCTAAAATAATTTCATCGAGCTTCGACGCCAAGGCGATGTACGATAGGTTCATCAAGATGAGCGTTGCGAGGATCGCGCAGGAGGATATACTTCTGCAGAAGATACTTGGTGTATCGATACTGTGGCTCAGGGGCAGGGTATCTACATCACCATCAACCTTGATCGACCTCGCGTGCAGGATTGCCTCAATCCTGCACCCCTTCAAATACCCCTACTCGTCCCTCAAGACACGGTTCAAGGAAATCAACAAACCAAACTATATGCCCACCCAATACCTCAAAAAGCTTGGGATAGAGATAGTAAAGAGAACACCGAACAACGTGCCGACGAAGGTATTGATTCCGATCTCGCTATGCAAAGAGCTTAGAAAGGTATCGATAGATGTACCCGAACACGTGGAATGCAGGTAATTTTTTCTCCGTTTACAGATTCTGTTAGAAGGGTACGGTACCTGAGATTGATGATATCAAAGATCTTACTATGTTGTATAGATATTTTGTTATTGTCCATAGGCAACAGAACTGGACAAACATGAGCCCGATCGATATGAAGGTGCCCACGGGCTTCACCAGCCCCGGGAGGGTGTCCATGACGAATATGGACACCGTGATGTAGCCGGTTAGCACTATGCTAATCATGTTTATGACCACCTTTATTACCCCGAATACGCTCATCCTAAGTCCGTTGAACATCGATATAATATCTACTGATGTTATCGAATCCGATATATACTTAGCACCAACGGATAGGTCCCTCATCCCGTCGTATATCCACCTAATGTTTAAAACGTTAGATAGACCGGACACAAATCCGTGGATATACGATTCCTCTGTCCCCCCAGCAACCAAAGCTCCGACGATTATCGTTAGAAGCACCGAGATCATGAATATAACCTGGATGCTTTTCGTACCCACATTCTCTATGAACTGGTCGAAGCTTGTTAAGGAAACAGACAACTAGACCACCTATATTGAGATCGGTACCTCACCCTCCTGTTTCCGCCTCTGATTAATGGTGTCAACTGGGTGATCATCGGGTATAGATCCAACCTTAAGGGCGCCGTCGTAGTCCAGGTACACCACCTTCCTGTTTGTGGTGTCTATTGATACTATCCTATCCCTGGGAATGTACTTTCCGTCTATGTACACATACTCCTTCCTATCCCCGTCTATCACGACATAAACCTTCCTCGGCTTTTTAACCCTCTTTTTAAATATGCCTAGCAAGCCCGCGCCCAAACATAGGTACTCCATATAGCACTTATAAGCGCTTTAACCAATTACCTAGGTATTCCTCGACCGCCCTATTTATTCTCTCGATGTACTCTCTGTAGAGTTTGCTCTCCCGAGCCAGAGGAGAGCACCCAACGAAGTTGTAGAAGCCCTTCAGCTTCTCCTTCAGCTTCAGCACGCCTTGTGAAACTGTTTTGTTTCTCATGTTTGTTCGTATTGGTTGATATTGATAGAAACGTTTATAAATAACTTATACAATGATATAAGTAGAGATACTTCGATGAGGGATCGAGAGCCGCTGTAATGCTATGGATGACGGCTCTCCCCGAGACCCCCAAGATGTGGGGTGCCTGGGGTCGCCCTGAACGCCCCTAAGCCCGATGAGAACCCGAGCGGAATGCAGGGGAAAAGAGATGAGGCGATGAAATCAACCGATATAAACCCATATAAGAGCTGAACCCCGAATACAAACTTAGCTAGCTCGTCTAGGGAGATACTCTGCTTCCCAAATTCATAAAACTTCCACAAAATATAACCTGTAAAAGCCCACATACCCACGGCCACCCTCTACAATTTAAATTATTCTCCACAATTTAAAAGCAAAAAGAAAACTTTGGTGTTTTGTCATTTCTGTCCAGGTTTATAAGTTAAATATATATAACTACTAGTGGACAGCTCATTGATATTCTTGTATTTCATTTCTTCTATGTTTCTATGTTTGTTGTTTGTTTATTGAGCTATAGTATTTATAAATTTACTACAAACTAGTAGCATGTGGTGGGCAAATTGCTGAGATCTGAACCTAAGAAGATTAAGTGCAAGTATTGTGGCTATGAGTGGTATACAAGAAGTGTAATGAAGTATATTGCTTGCCCCAATTGCCACTACAAAAATCGAAACCCATATTATGAAAAATGAGAGTGAAGGATGATGGATCTTAGATCTAGAGATATTTGTAGAATTTTGAGCTTAATTGAAGATGTATATAGATATGATTGTAGAAATGTGTTAGTATGTCTAGAGAATTGGTTAAAGCAGGCTGATGTTTCTCAGAACACCATCAGAAAGATTGCTATAGTTTTAGGTGACTGTAGCATAGAAACAAATGTAAATGTCTGTGGATTTAGAGAGATACTTGAGAAACACTATGTAGAAACTGTTGCCTTGGCAATAATGCAGGAGATGACAAGTATATTAGGTGTCTCAAGCCCATATCCATGCGATCCAATAATTGAGACTATGGACTATGAGAAGAAAGTATATGCCGTTGGAGACCCAAAGAAGAAGATTATTGGTAGATTTGTTAGAAGAAAAGATGAACTAATACTTAAAGAGATTGCCGTGTATGCGTTTCCAAAACATGTTGTAGCGTATAGAGATAAAGATAGAGGAGGATTAATTGCATATGAGATAATGTTTGAAACAATAGATGGAGAGATAGTTGTATTGAAGGCTCCAACATTTCCAGAAATACTGAGAGAGCTAAAGAAAAGAAGACTTGTAGAGCATCTACTTAGCGGTGAGATAGCTGGAGTAATCCAAGGTGCTATTAGAAGTGGTAGAGGAGATATTGTATATATATAGAGAGTTAATATGCGGCGGGGCTACACCTCTATGTCAAACCCTGGAACCGAGATTAATAAACTCACTTCTTATGAAAACAATAAACAAATCGAGGAAATCAAGATAGAACATATATACTTGTCGAAGAACGAGGCTTGGTTTAGATTAAAGGATAATCTCATTTCACTCAAATTCTCTAAAGACTCCATCGAGATTGGAATAATAGGTGATAAAATTAAAAATATATATACGGTGAAGGGGGCTCTCGATTGTGGTTATGTTGTGATAGAAGTTGATGGATTGAATATATGTAGAGAATTATCAGAAATAATAAACAATTATCCTAGACTTGTTAGAGAGTATGAGCTTCTCGAGAAGGCAAAAGCAATTAGATTATTAGATTATCAAACTGTGCCAAGTCTACCAAAGGAATGGGAGGTTCTAATATACACATTAACAAAAATCATCCTAAGTAGAAGAATTGTAAAGACCTTCTACTTTTATGAGGGTTCAAGAGAGGTTGTTCTAGGTATTTATTGTTATGAGAATGGATATTATAGAGAATGTGAGGAAACCCTTAAACACGAGATATCCAAGATGCTTGAAGGAAGCAAACTACTAGATATAAGGATGATACCAACAGTTGTTGGAATAGTGGTTAGAAACATAGAGATTAGGACAATGGAGTATTACGAACCTGCAAAACATTGCCTCTTATTCAAGAACAAGGTGTTTTGCTGGGATCAGTTCATCGAGACAGGAGATATTGAAAAAGCATTGCTAGAACCATCGCCAAATCTAATTGTTACCCATAGAATACCCTGGGGGCTTAAGATCGAGATACTTAAGAACGCTCGAGAGGGGTTGTTGAAGTACATACCTCCCCAAAGCCAGGGAGATATCATAGAGCTGTTCAAAGCATTAGCACCAAAAAGCTTCAAGGCATTTATGGATTGGGTCAGGAAGCCAAGTGAGGATGAGAAAGACTCGTATCCGAGA
>JAWAXJ010000017.1:0-12274 GCA_038896955.1 Desulfurococcaceae archaeon | reverse complement strand
CAACTATAACGGACAAGTTGTCGAGGAAAGCACTAGTTACAGATGTTGCTAGTAGTAGAACTTCACCCAGTAGAAGACTCCCCAAGCCAATTGTAGCTTTGCTTATAAGGTAAGCTATTCTCATGGCTACACCAGTCCATAGTAAGGAGTGTCCTAGCATGAACAACGCTATGAAGAAGAATAACGAAGGCCATTCAACACCATGGAGTAGAACAGACTCAAGTTTCTCTGGTTTAAACTCCTCTAGTGATAGCAGAATGAACACGTAGGGGATGAACGCTAGTAGTGAATGGGGATCCACGTATTCACCGTAGATCCTCTGCAAAGCTTCAGCTATGTTCCGAGCCAAGGACACCGCTGTAAGAAATCCAAGTAGTAGAGTTAAACCGTATACAACTGGAAACCACTTTCTTTTCTCAAACCTTGTGTAGAACTCTGTTACTATGATCCCTGTTTTCTCGGGGGTAATAGAGTCTACGATCTCCCTCAGAGTACTCTTCAAAGCAAAGTAGGAGACTATTATCAAAGATAGAAGCGCTACTAGGGAAAGCGGGAGAGCGTAAACAACGAAGTCGGATGCATGTAGTCCAACTGTGAAAGCTAAGTATATACCAATAGGGTTACCAATTGGCATAGCTAAACTACCCGTGTTCGTTGCTAGAACAGCTAGGATTACTAGTGGTGTAATATCCTTACCCGTCATCTTCTTAATGTCCAGTAGTAGCATCATTACGTAAACTATGCTCGTAGCTTCATCAACAGCTAATGCTAGAAACCAGGAGATCACGGAGAGCAGTACAAGGAACAAGAAGGGTGATCCTCTGCTAGCTCTGAAAACAGTTAAAGCAATGAACCTGAATACACCAAGGCTTCTCAGTATAGTTGCCAACGTCATACTTCCAATAAGGAACACTATGAGCTTCCACTCAACCCCCATGATAAGCTCTTGAGGAGGTGTAATACCCAGGAGAACAAGTATAAACAATGCAAAAACAGCAGCATAGTACCTAAGCTTCATTGATACCGCTGTTAAAACAATAACAGTTAAGAACAAGCTTAGAGACAAAGACTGCTCAACCACTGTTAAACCAGAGTTGAACCTAACACTGCATGCACCTGGATCTATACCACGCTTCTCGCACCAGAAGTCAACCAAGTGCTTACCCAAACCAACTTGTTCTACACCTGTAGACGCGATCACAGCGTAGGATACTAGAAACAAGACTACAAAGATAATCACTGTTCTAATAAGCACGTTACCTAGGCAAAACCTAGCAACCTTTAATAGCAGAGAACGAGCACAATTCAATAGCTTCACAGCTTTCACCTCTCACACCAGTTTTGCTGAAGCACCCTGAATGAACTATTAAAACCGTATTTTTCCTATTAAAGCTAGTAGTACGCGTAGTCAAACTATGCTTTTATAGCTGATTTAACCTGCTCAACAAAGTCTTTCACATGTACGGTTGTAACACCGTACTTTGCGTACTTAAGGTACCTCGAGGGATCCGTAGTTAGTATGGGAATGTTCCTAGATGTAGCTATTACAACGTTGTAGAGGTCTACAATGTCGAAGTCCTGGTTGTGCTTAACAAGGTCCACGATGATCATTGAAGCTTTCAGTACAGTGTCCTTGCTGATAGACTCTACAACGTAGAGTTTATGCAGAACATCAGATACGTTTTCAAGAATCCTGTGATCGTGAAACCTGTAGTACACGTATGCGAGAAACTCTTGAACTGTTAGCACCGAAACGTGAACCCTGAACTTAGATAGAATCAACACTAGTAGGTTTTGAACCTCCGTTGAGTGCAGGTACAGGAGTGCTAAGGTATCAGCCAGGAACTCCCGGTAAGGCATTGAAAAAGTCATAAACTTCTAAGACCCTTCAATCATTCTCTGCTCTTTGGAGAACTGTTTAACTGTATCGATAAACCTCTCGGCTTCTTCGAACTCGTAGCTCATGTTTATCTTCGACAGCTCGTTTTTTATGGATGTTAAATGCCATGTTTCAATTAGAGCTTCAATGAGCTCGTTGAAAGATTGAAAGTTCATTTTTTCCTTTAGCTCTTTGAGTTTTCTCCAGGTTTCTTCACTTATAGCAACAGTCTTCATAGTAACCTACCCTGGTACTTTTCTTCGTATACAATATTGCCTAAATGCTCAGTTTTAAGACAATTACTAACCACTATTTCCCTATATACCTTGGCTGAGGGGCGTGGAATTCGCTCCTTGGTTATCAAGTTAACCTCGTACAACCCGAACTTCTGCCTGAACCCGTGAGCCCACTCGTAGTTGTCGTTTATAGACCAGTGGAAGTAGCCTTGAACACTAGTACCACTCTCTAGAGCTCTGTATACAGCGTACGCGTGGCTTAGGATCGACTTTGCTCTGATCATGTCCCTGTGATCGGATGTGCCGTTCTCCGTCACGTAGATCGTGCTCGAGTACTTTGATGCTATGTTCAAGGAGTCAACGAGACCTTCAGAGAAAAACTCCCATCCCATTCCATCGCAGTACCTACCAGCTTTTGATACACTGAAGGGAACACACGCATACCCGTAACCTGGAACAGCTTCAAAATCCAAAACAGGGAATGGAGCATTCTCTCTTCTCCTGATAACAAGTCTCGTGTAGTAGTTTACTCCTATCCAGTCGAGTGTACCCGTCAACGTTGAACTAACTATTATTGTTTTCTCGTCGAGCTCCATATCGAGTCTACCTTTTACCAGGGCTTCGAGAAGCATTGTGTTGTGGAAGTAGTTGTAGTGCTCACTCGCTGTTTTACTGGTTTCATCAACCGGGTAAGCTGGTATGAAGTTGTGGATTATGCCGACTTCAGCTGGCTCTCTGGAGTCAGCATCCGCTTTAACTGTATCAAACTTCTTGATTAGTTTATATGCAAGTGCGTGAGCTAAGACAACGTTCGCAAAAGCCTTTGGAAGAACCTCTGGTTTAACTACACCTGGTGGAAAACCACTGTGTGGAGCCATATAACCAAGCTCTATGGGAACCATTGGCTCGTTCATCGTTGACCACATGTCCACCAGATCACCCAGCTTGAACGCAATGTATGCTGCGAACTTTGCGAAGCCGATGGGGAAGTAGTCTTCAATGAAGCCTCTGGGGCCTTTTTCGAGGTTAGTACTTCTGGCTTTTAATGGGTTGTGAAGCCAGTATGGTAGTGTAAAGTGCAAGAGGTTTACAACAACCTTGAATCCGCGCTTTCTCAGATCAAGTATTATTTCCCTGTACAGGTTTACTATATCGTGGTTTGCTATCTTGTCGAGTTCTTCGAGAGTCTCCTTTGAGATCCTAACGTCTTTTACAAGACCAGAACCATCGTACTCAACATCCACATCAATAAACCAAGTGGGATGTGGAAACACTCTGCTCCATTCTATTCCAATTCTATAGGAGTTTAAACCAAGCCATGCTGCATTTTCGTGATCCACCTTGTATAGTTCAAGGTAATTTATGCCGTCTTCGGGTAAATCACCACTTACAAGTCTTGATGATATGTTGTAGCTGTCTCTTACCCAGTGCCACCAGTCGGTGTTGGTATCTATGTACCTGTGGTAGTAATCACCCATTTCAAATTGAAAACCAGACTGTGATACTCCCCATTTAAATCCACGTGGAAATTCCATCATAGGTTTTCCCATCTCCATTGATAATTGTAAAATACCGAAGGCTTTATATAAATACAACAGGTATGGTGTCTTTGTATTACTATAAGTGAATACAAGATTTATAAACCCTACGTGGGAATTTAGTAAGACGGGTGAAGACTGTGAGCATTTCAGTGAAAACAACCATAACGTTCCTCCTAGTCGCAATACTGAGTGTATCAATTGCATTAACACCGATCGCTGAAACCCAGGTTATTCCTAGAGAACAAATGCTTGTCGTTGGAGGCGCATGGTGGGAGCCACCAAGAAAGTGGAATCCGTTCAACTACGGTGGTTCAGCCTCTGGTACTGTGGGGCTGATATACGAGCCCCTATACATCTGGATACCCATTAAACCCGAAGCAGAGAGATGGGTGCCGTGGTTAGCAAAAGAGCTACCTACGTGGGAATCGCCTCGTAGTGTTGTTATAAAGCTAAGGGATGAAGCTAAGTGGTGGGATGGAAGACCCATTACAGCTGACGACATCATATTCACCTTCTACGAGGTACCTAGAAAGCTTCCATGGTGTGCTTGGTGTGGTATGGGAGAATACGTAGTTGAGATACAGAAGATCGATGAGAAAACAGTAAGATTCGTGTTCTCCGAGAGTCCTAACTACGCGAACTTCCTACAGAACCTGTACAGTGCACCTGTTCTACCAAGACATGTTCTTGCCTCCTTCGTGGATCAATACGGTGGTGAACTCGTAGACCTGGGTAAATGGCCTGTAGTAGCCGAAGGAAAAGACCCATCGAGGATCGTTGGAAGCGGTATGTACAGAATAATAAGTGTTGCTGACGATCACGCAGTACTAGAGCGAGTAGACGACTGGTGGGGCAAAAACGTTTTCGGTTTACCAGCACCTAAGTACGTGAAGTTCGTAGTAGTCTTCAGTAACCAAGTAGCAGCCAACATGCTTGGAGCCGGTGAACTCGACTGGAGCAACTTCTACATACCCGGAGGCCCTGACATGGTTAGAAGAGGATACGCTGTAGCATTCTACAAGAACTATCCGTTCTATCTACCAGCTAACGTAGCATTCCTCTTTGTAAACACCGAGAAAGAACCATTCAGTGATCCCCGGTTTAGAAAAGCAATGTACTTTGCAATAGACATTGACAAGTTAATTAGCGCAGCATTCGAAGGCGTCGTGATCAAGTCTAACCCGGTTGGACTACTACCATTCTGGGAGAAGTATCTTGCAAAAGACCTCTTGGAACAGTACGGGTACAAGTACGACCCAGATAGAGCCAAGAGAATACTGGATGAAGCTGGGTACATCGACAGAGATGGAGATGGATGCAGAGACCTACCCGATGGCAGACCCTTCAGAATGAGCATAATTGTTCCATACGGATGGACCGACTGGATGTTCTCAATCATCAACATAGCTGACGACTTGAGAAAAGTAGGTATATGTGCTGAGGCTCAGTTCCCAGACTTCAGCTTGTACGTGTCAATGATTGATAGAGGAGAATATGATGCAGCAATAAACAACTTCGGTAGCTTTGCTACACCTCATCCGTACACGCTGTACTACTGGGCTTATAGAGCTACACCAGGTATTTGGATAGGTAACCATGGTAGGTACAACAACCCAGAGTTAAATGCTCTAATAGATAAACTCGCTACTATACCACCACTACCAGAGTACGAAGAGCAGATCAAAAGTGTACTTAGAGATATACAGAAGATCCTCCTAGACGAGATGCCAGCACTACCGCTGTGGTACAATGGATACTGGTTCTTAGCATCAACTAGATACTGGACAGGTTGGCCATCCGAAGATGACCCCTACGGTGTTCCAATATGCTGGAACGGCCAGTGGCAACACGGCGGTATGCTAGTACTACTCAGGTTAAAACCCACTGAAGCTCCACCAGCCCCGGCTCCAGTGGATTATACACCAATAGTAATAGGTGCCGTAGTCGTCGTAGTGATCGTGGGTGCACTAGCAGCTTTACTACTGAGGAGAAAGAGGTAATAGCATGGTCTTTTTCTATTCACTACTCAGTTTTTTACCTTTTCCATCGACTTCATCCATTAACACTACTGTACTCTCTGGGTGAAAGCGTTGTCTCTCTTACTCTACATCACTAAACGATGCTTAATGTACACGATCGTCTTCGTAACATCCGTTACGCTTGTGTGGGCTCTAGTAAGGTTTGCACCTGGGGACCCGGCTTTAACTAGTTTCCTAAGAACTATGATTTCTCCCGGGGTAACGTATACTCCTGAGCAAATAGAGGCTATCAAAGAGCAGGCGATTAAACTCTTAGGGTTAGATCTTCCGTTGCATGAGCAGTACGTTTTGTTCTGGAGAAAGCTTCTGAATGGGGATTTAGGCTTTAGTACCTACTTCATGGCTCCTGTATCGAGTAAGCTGCGAGAGTACGTTCTGTTCGATCTGCTCTTGATCGCGCCTGCTATTATTACTAGCTGGTTTCTCGGTAACTACGTGGGTGCTCTTGCCGCGAGGTATAGATCACTTGATAAAGTATTGCTACCAGTTATCTATGTTCTTACAGCAACACCTTACTTCCTATTTGGACTCATAATGGTTTACACACTTGGTGTAGAACTGAGAGTCTTTAGACCTGTTATAACATCTAGTGATATAATGAACTTCCTCGTTAACCCTAATCTACGAACATTTACACGGTTTCTTGAAGCTTACACACTACCCTTCATATCTCTTGTACTTGTTTCAATGGGTGGATGGGCTTCAGGTATGAGAACACTAATGATATACGAACTTGAATCCAACTATGCGAGGTACCTAGAGTTCATGGGTATCTCAGATAGGAGAATAGCTTCATACGCCTTTAGATACGCTATTAATCCTCAAATCACTGGTCTAGGAATACAGCTCGGTACGGTTATCGTAGCTGGATTAGCCTTCTCTGCTATTTTCAACTACCCTGGAGCAGGTATTGCGCTCATATACGCTATTAACTACAGGGATATCTTCCTCATACAGGGCATCGTGATAGCGTACACGCTGATGGTCATAGTGTTCAACTTCGTAATAGATGTTCTCTACGTTCTCATAGATCCTAGACTTAGACATGGTATGATAGGTGCGTAGAAGTGTTTAAGTTCACAAAGAGCATAACATGGTTACTGCTAAAACGGAACAGAAGGTTTTGGATATGCCTCTCTATTGTTATGTTCGTAGTAATGCTCGCTGGCATTGGACCCTACTTTACCCCCTATAGACCCATTGATCACGTAACTCCTAGATTACCCCCGTTCACGCCGGGTCATCCATTTGGAACAGATAACCTCGGCTACGATGTCTACAGTTCAACGGTTTACGGTTTAAGAGTATCTCTGACTGTTGGTTTAATAGCCGCTGTGGTAGCTACGTTCGTTGGTACAACTCTTGGGTTAATCGCGGGTTACAAGGGTGGATTAGTGGATCAGATGATAGATGGTGCAACGAACCTACTCTTAACAATGCCTACAGTTTTCATAATGATTATACTAGGTACATTCTACATATATGGTGACACTCGTTTAACAGCCTGGAGAGAGCTCGAGAACATAGTGTTCCTCGGTTCAATCATAGGATTACTAATGTGGCACTGGACCGCGAGAGCTGTTCGCTCGCAGGTTGCCTCGTTAAAGGTATCAGATTACGTAGTAGCATCAAAACTCAGCGGAAACTCCAGCTTAAAGATACTAGTCAAGGACATTATACCTAACATAGCCTCCTACATACTACTGGTTTTCGTCATACAACTAGCAAACGGGCTCTCAGCAGCTGTTACACTCGAGTTCCTAGGTATCAAGGCATCCGAGTGGTCCTTATTTGCCAGAGTGAACCAGTGGCTTCAAATGGGTGTTCTATGGGCGGGTGTCTGGTGGGCGTGGTTTATACCAGGTGCAATAATAGTTGCATTTATAGCATCGCTGTACCTCATAGTGTTATCACTAGATGAGGTCTTCAACCCAAGGTTGAGAAAAATCTAGAGAGGATCTGAATTGAGAAGCGTGCTCGAAGCAGAGGACTACAGGGTATACTACAAGACGCTGAGCGGGTACATAAGAGCTGTTGATGGAGTTCACATCAAGGTCTACTCTGGTCTCATTGTTGGTATTATAGGAGAAAGCGGTTGTGGAAAATCAACGCTTGCACAATCAATAGTATACCCAAAGTACCCAATGTTCTACGCAGGTGGAAAACTAGTATTCGATGAAAAATACAACCTCACTGAAATACCATTGAACGAAAGAAAAAAGCTTCTTCTCACACATCTTGCCTACATACCTCAATACGCATTAGACGCTCTACCCGTTATCAAGAAGATAGGTAACTTCATCGCCGATATAGCTAAGGACAAAGGAGTCTCAAAGGAGGAGCTATTATCTTTGTTCAAGGAGAGGTTAAAACAAGTGAATCTACCCATGAAAGTTCTCGACATGTACCCTATTGAGCTCTCCGGTGGTATGAGACAGAGAGTTGTTATTGCAATAACAACACTTTTTAAGCCAAAACTACTAATAGCAGATGAACCTACATCGGCACTCGATGTAGTTACACAGCGTCAAGTGCTAGAGCTACTGCGTGACCTAAGAGACCAGAAGCTCGTAGAATCCCTGGTAATGATATCGCATGACGTAGCTTCCATAAGGCAAATCGCTGACTACATAGCAACAATGTACGCTGGTAAAATCGTGGAGATAGGTCCAGTAGAGGATACTATCAAGGATCCACTGCACCCATACACCTCCCTACTGATCAAGGCGATACCACCTATAGGAGCTTCATATAAAACAGAAAGACTAAGAGGGCTCAGCGGTAGTCCACCAAGTCTACTGAATCCACCACCTGGCTGTAGATTCCACCCAAGATGCCCTCATGCTTTCTCTAGATGCAAGCAGGAGGAACCTCCGTTGGTCAAAGTTGGAAATTCCACTGTTGCGTGTTGGTTATACACAAAGGGGTGATCATTTTGAGCACTATACTCGAGCTAAGAGATGTCGTAAAGATCTTCAGCATAGGCGTCTTCGGTAGAACACTAATTAAAGCTGTAGATAGAGTATCCCTCACCGTGCAGAGAGGTGAAATCCTAGGTCTACTCGGTGAATCTGGTAGTGGAAAATCTACAATCGCTAAGCTAATACTCAAGATACTAAAGCCAACCTCAGGCTACATACTCTTCAAGGGTAGAGACATCTGGAAAGCGAACGACAGAGAATACTATAGAAGAGTACAAGGAGTGTTCCAAGACCCGTACGCCAGCTTTAATCCTCGAAGAAAAGTGCTAGACATATTCCTAGACGTTGTACGAAACTACTATGGAACCGTGAAATCAGGTAATCATGAGCAGGTGCTAGACACAGTAAAGCCTGTACTCGAAAGAGTTGGTTTAAGTACGAGAGATGTCGTAGATCGCTACCCACACGAGTTCAGCGGTGGTCAATTGCAAAGACTCTCAATTGCAAGAGCTCTTCTGGTTAAACCAGAGCTGATCGTAGCTGATGAGCCTGTTTCAATGGTAGATGCATCAACAAGAATTGATATACTCAACATATTCATAGACCTAAAGGAAAAAGAGGGATTAACATCGATTATAATAGGTCACGACCTCAGCCTCATAGGCTACGTAAGCGATAGAGTCGTAGTACTCTATAAAGGTCAAGTAGTTGAAGAAGGGCCAGCTAGTACACTCGTAGACCCTGCACATCCCTACACGAAGATGCTTCTTGAAGCTGTTCCACGCATAGAGTCGAAATGGACCAAGCAGCAAAGCTACGAAGTGCTTGAATCACTGAAAAGCAGTGGATGCGTATTTGCACCCAGGTGTCCTCACAGAATGAACATTTGTACTACGAGCGATCCACCGTATACAAACTTAGGGAAAACAAGGGTAAAGTGCTGGCTTTATGCTCCAAGGTAAACTTAGCTTCAATGCATCGTTAATAGCAATACTGTTGTTGTTTTTTGCTGTGGTTGTACCTCACATGGAATCAAGAAGTTCTACTGGTTTCGACTCCTGCGTAGTAGACATTTTGAACATTATCCCAGTAGAACACACAAGTGCATTTTCCATTGTAAACTCCAGGGTAACATCTGATCCCAGGCTCGTAGGATACGCTGTAATTGATGGAAATCTATGGGGTTTAATTCCCTACAGAGAACAGTACGAAGGCTACTTAAAGGTTTACAGTGATGAAAACGGCTACTTTAAAGTTGAATCAAAACTCAATCTAGCGAGTACCCGGTTGAATCCGTGGAACGTTGTAGGGTATCCAGAATTATACTATGGATTAAAGCCTTGGACACCTCACATTAAACCCAACATGAGTAAGCATCTTGAATTACCTGCAAGGCTCTCAGAACTCCGCAGAGTACTCATCCTTGTTGATTACGCTATCTTGAAATCAACAACGAACTACAACTTCGCCTTGGATGTGTGGTTACTCAGAGACACCACCGTTAGAACCCCACGTGAAGGAGACCTCGAAGTCATGATCTGGCTTCACAGAGAAGACTTTACGGGGACGCTGCGTCCCGCCGGTAGAAAAGTCACTACTCTGAAAGCGCCTGTCCTAGTTGATGGAAAAATAATTGAATTAGACTTCGAAGTGTGGATACAAGAGAGAATAGGAGACGGGTGGACATACGTAGCATTTGTATTAACGCATTCAAAGCCCCGGGGTGAAATCGGCCTAGATCTCACGTTCTTCTTAGTAAAAGCAACTGAGATACTTAGACTGAACCGAGAGGACCTGTACGTATACTCTATTGAACTGGGCTTTGAACTATTCTACAATCCTATTGTTGAATTCCAAGCATCCGTGTACAGGTACAGCATTGTGGTTTCCACGAGAGAAGGGCTTGAACCGTTGTTAGGCTTAACGGATAGGAGTAAACGCCTAGTAGCTTGGATTACTCCATGGGGGCATGCTGTCGGCACTGATGAGTTCAGTAGAAGTTTTACTCCGGGAGTGGTAGTAGCTTATGATGTTGAATGCGGACTCTGCTCTAGAAGTCTAGAATCATGGTTCAGTGAGTCTCTAAGATACATCAAAGCGTTCAAAAACGCTGGAAGAGTAGTGTTCATCAACTTGTTCCCGGAAAAGTACCACCCATATTGGAGGTGGAGAGGTGAACTCGAGTTTTTCGTGTTAAACATCACGGTAATAGAGGAGCTGAAAAGAGTCATTGGTGAAGGTGAGAGAGTATACCTCGGGTTTAGTGAACTTACAGCATGCGTTAACAATGAAGTATGCTTAAACGAGTTGATTAGAGCTTACAGGCTTCTAAAGGAGCTCTTTCCAGCTGCAAGACTCTTCTACTACGGTTCAGGCGGAGACTCCGTTGAAGCCTTAACTAAACTCTACAGAGAAGCTGGTTTAGACTTGATTGGAATAGACATATGGGACTACGAGTACAGGAATGGAAGAGTGTACGTTGCAAGCTACCTCGTCGATAAACTAGCTAAGCTCAGCAGAGTAGTTCCAGGGTACAGCTTAATGGTGGGAGAAGTAGGCTTTAGACTGTACGACCGTGAAGGTTACATTGAGCCATGGAATAAGCGTAGACCAATAGTCTACGACGAAACAGCACATCTAAAGCACTATAGTCAAGTCCTGGAGCACCTCATGAACATAGGACTTGAGCTATCCTTCCTCGGCATATGGGCTTGGAACGACGAGGTGTACGCTATTCAGGGGGAACCCGTACTACAGAGTGAAATTTTAAAGCTTGCAAAAAACTGGGGTTTACTACCAGAGCTCATCTGTAATGAACACCGTGAAGAACGAGAACTAGCCTCGAAGGAGAGTTCAACGCCGAGTAGCCTCTTATACGCATTAACAATGATCGCAGGATTGCTACTATTTCTTCTTGTACTCAAAGTGCTCTTGAAGAAAAGAAGCTGAGTTAAAAAAGCTGAACACAAGTTTCAGCAAGGATCTGCTAGGTTTAACACTGTGAGCGTTTCCATGATGTATCATAGCATATTTTACTGGGAAGAGTTATGGTGGTTTTTAGTCTTATATCCCTTGAGGAGGCTCCTACTCTAATCTCGTACTCTCCATCTTCAACAATCCACTTTTCTCCATTGAAAACAGCTAGGTACTCTACTGGTATCCTGATCTCAACGTACTCTGCTTCACCTGGTTGCAGTGTACGTGTTTTCGCAAAACCCTTTAACTCCTGGTAGGGTCTGGTAATCCTGCTGTTTAAGGCTCTTACGTAGACCTGTACTATCTCCTTGCCCGGGTATGAACCAGTGTTTCTTACGTTCAGTGAAACTCTGATCTCCTCATTGCTTAGCTTTACGCTCAGATCACTGTACTCGAATTTGGTATAGCTTAACCCGTACCCGAACTCGTACGCTGGCTCCAGGTTGAATGTATCGTAGAATCTGTAACCAACGAATACGTCCTCGCTGTAGACGAGCTCCAGTGGGGGTTTTCCTTTTTGCACAGCTTCCAAGTACGCTCTCACTGTTGGTAGCTCGTAGAGGTCCCGAGGCCATGTGAGCGGTAGTTTACCACTAGGTGAAACCCTACCCAGTAGTATATCTGCTACTGCTCTACCAGCTTCCTGCCCCGGTAACCATGCAACGAGTACTGCATCAACGAG
>JAWAXJ010000016.1:0-12560 GCA_038896955.1 Desulfurococcaceae archaeon | reverse complement strand
AGAAGTGCTTACATCGTTGACTTGAAGGATATGAAGTGTAATGAATGGTGCGGCGATCAACGCTATGATTAATGCCGATAACACATAGAGGATTTTACTACTCAATCCCACACTATGCGTCCTTTACACATTTTTCTCCACGAATTCCTATATGTGTTTTCGACTGGTCATGAACACTATTTATAGTTTGAACGCAGACTATGTTTTAATACTATACTACTGTGAGATATGCATGGATCTTCGGGATGCACTGAGTACTTTGTTCAGAGAATGGGGTTAGCTGATGAAGATCATAGTGCCTTTGCATGTCTCCGGGGTTTGGATTGCTAAGTACTCGGATGATCCTCTGGAGACGGGTAGTCTCGGTGCTGGATTAAACCTAGCAGTTTACGCTGTAGGAAGAGAGCTTGCTGGGTCGTGCAGACTACTGGTGAACGGGTTTGAGGTTTTTCGTGAACAAGCTCTAGAAGTATGCAACCATGCGGGAACAAGTGCTGGTGTTGAAGTTGAACTCCCGGTTGAGCTGGGAAAAGGGTTTGGTGCATCAGCTGCTTTGCTTATCGCGCACTCTCTCGTGTCCCACGCACTAGCAGGTAAACCTAGTCTCAGAGCTCTGCAAGTAGCTCACATTGTTGAAGTCAAGTACAGAACTGGTCTTGGCGATGTGATCGCCGAGTATACGGGTGGTTTAGCAATTAGAGTTAAACCGGGAGCACCTGGTGTTGGTTTAGCGTACAGGGTTATTCCTAGACAAAGAGTTGACCTCGTGGTTGCTGAGCTTAATGGAGTTGAAGACACTTCGCGAATGCTCTCGAGGATCACCAGCGAGGTCTACCGGGTGGGTGAAAACCTGCTGAACAGGGTTGTAGAAACAGAGGATGTTCACGTCTTCTTCGAGAGTGCTAGGAAGTTCACGAGTATGCTGTTTGATTACACACCGGCCAAGTCTCTGCTGAGCGGTCTTAAAGGCGTTATCGATTACTACATGAAGAAATCCGCGCTTGTAGTATGGGTTGAGAGAGAGTACGCTGATGATGTCCTGAGCTCCATTAGGAGCAAAGGTATTAGAGCCTTTAAGACAACAATATCACCTATTGGTGTAAACCTTGTTCATACCAATTAGTCATCCGAGGAGAACAAGTCTACTGATTAGAGAGAAGTTGGTTGAGGGTTTCCGCAGAGGACTTGTAGTCGAAGAAGGATTGATCGCTCACGGTCGTGGTGAATGCTTTGATTACCTTTTAGGTGAAACAACGCAAACGTTCGCACAGAAGGCCATTGAAGCTGCTGCCGCTTACCTCTTACTCGCCAAGTACCCCGTTATCTCGGTCAACGGTAATACCGCTGCTCTCGTCCCCAGAGAAATCGTGGAACTAGCTAGAGAGGCAAACGCGAAGATCGAAGTTAACCTGTTCTACAGAACAAGGGAAAGAGAAGAAGCTATTGCTAAATGGCTCCGCGAACATGGTGCTACCGAGGTTCTCGGGGTAGGAGACGACGCATCCGCTACAATACCAGAGCTCTTCAGCGAGAGAAGGCGTGTGAGTCCGCGTGGAATTCTGATAGCAGATGTTGTACTCGTACCACTGGAGGACGGGGATAGAACAGAGGCTCTTCGAAAAATGGGTAAAACAGTTATAGCCATAGACTTAAACCCCCTCTCTAGAACTGCTAGAAGCGCGTCCGTAACGATAGTGGATAACGTTGTGAGAGCGATGCCATTGCTTGTCCAGAAGGTCAAGGAGTTCAAGAGCAAAAACCGCGATGAGCTAGAAGCTATAGTAAGTAGCTACGACAACAACTCTGTACTACAGGAAGCGCTAAGATACATTCTTAGAAGACTGCAGGAGCTATCAGAGTCCAAGCTCGTAGTTAGTTTCCCTTAAACGCATCCTCCGGAGAAGGCTAGAAGAGCAACACTGGTTTAGCTTTCTTTCTTAAGGATTCTTGAAATGTAGTCAACTACATATCTGGCTATCTCGTGTTTTGTGAGTAACCCTTCAGCTATTAGTTCATCCTTATCGTTCAGTATTACTGCTTCAAGGAAGATCTTTCCGAATCCAGCCTTCTCGGATAAGATGTTGTTTGCTACAATAATGTCGAAGCCGTACTCGGAGATCTTCTCGAGGGCTTTCCTGCGTAGCTCATCTCCACGCGCTGTCTCAGCAGCGAAACCTACGAGAACCCTTGGTTTGTTAACAATAGCCTTTACAACCTTGGGCGTGGACTCGAGCTCGAGAACAAGTTCTCTGAACTGCTTCGTAGGTATCTTGCTCTCCGATTTCACCTTAGGCTTGTAATCAGCTGGTGCTGCAGCAAGAACTACTGCATCGTAGTTGTACTTAGACGTGTACTCATTAACCGCTCTAGCCATATCTTCTGTCGTATCCACGTGAACCTTTTCAACCATGTAGGGGGCATCCGTGGATAGAGGCCCATGAACCAGGGTGACCATTGCGCCTCTAGCTACAGCTTCACGTGCTACGAGAACCCCCATTAACCCACTGCTCGGGTTCGTTAAAACTCTAACTGGATCTATGTACTCCCTCGTAGGTCCTGCTGTAACAAGTACTCGAGCACCCTCGAGGTCTCTGCCTCTGTTGACCACAGCGTCAATGTAGTGCACTAGGTCCTGAAGTGGAGGATACTTGGCTTTGTCCTCTTCTACGTAGGGTGGAACAACGAGAACACCGTATTCTCTCAGCATCTCTACGCATCTTCCGTAAACGGGTGATCTGAGAAGCCTTATGTTCATCGCTGGTACAACTATGACTTTCTTACCGCTTCCGATCGCAGCTGTAGCTGTTAAAACCAGAAGCTCGTCTAGAACCCCGTTTGCAAGCTTACAGATGGTGTTGAGAGTAGCTGGTGCTATAACCACGGCATCAGCCCACTTAGCCAGGTCTATGTGCTCGGTTTCACCTGTCATCTCCACGTAGGGTTTTGAACCGGTAGCCCAGTGGAATAGGTCTGGGCTTACCAACCTTGCCGCAAACTTCGTCATTACCACTTTGATAGACGCACCAGCTCTAATCAGGGCTCTAGCGAGGTCTACGGATCTGTAAGCCGCTGTTGAACCAGTGACGCCAAGAACTATGTTCTTCCCGTAGAGCGGGGTGTAAACCGATAATCCAATGTCCTCCGGTAATCTCCACGTCTCCTTAAACACTAATTAACACCTTTACACGGTTTACTATAAACCAGGGCTTAATATGGGGTATGAACCTAGCGTCGAGAGTATTTTCGAGGAAGCTCGAAGACGCTTATCTACCAAAGCTCCCGGCTACAGAGTTAGATGTGCAACAAGCAACGACATAGACAAGGTCATAGAGATCAACATGCTCTCACTACCAGAACACTACCCCAGGAGCTTCTTCGTGGAACTACTGGAGAACTGGGGTGAAGCCTTCTACGTTGCCGAGTCACCAGAGGGAGAGGTAGTTGGGTACGTAATGTGCAGAGTTGAAATGAAACCGGGTTTCTTCAAAAAATTCCTTGTTAAGAGCGGTCACATAGTAAGCATAGCAGTACTCGAAAAGCACCGGCAGAAAGGACTGGGGTACGCTTTAATGGCGCATGCTATGAAGAACCTGTACGATAAGTACAAGTGTGGTGAAACATACCTCGAGGTTAGAGTGTCCAATGTGCCTGCAATAAAGCTGTACGAAAAACTAGGGTACAGGGTAATGAAGATAGAAAAAGGCTACTACCTCGATGGAGAAGACGCTTATGTCATGGCGAGAAGACTACCCTAGAGAAACCTCTTGTAGCTCTCTATATTACTCCTTAGACTGCTTAAACTACACTAGAGAGGGCTGAGCTACTTTGGAGTTCAAACATGTTGAAGAAGTCATGAACGATGCTTATGTGGATCAGCGGGTTTGTATACGCGGATGGATATACAGGAGGAGCGTAGTTGGTAAAAAAGCATTTGTAAGAGTTCGAGACTCCACCGGTGTTATCCAGGTAGTTGTTGATGCTGCTAAGCTTGGCGAACCACTCGTAGATGCACTGAAGGATATAGGACTGGAGGCGAGCGTTGTAACCTGTGGAACTGTGAAAAGAGAGGAAAGAGCTCCAGGTGGCTACGAACTCGACTCCGACTACTTCGTAATAACCGGGTACAGCAGAGACTTTCCGATCAAAGGCGGTGAAGGAGTAGAGTACCTTCTTGATGTAAGACACTTGTGGATTAGAAGCCCAAAATACGCTAGGATTTTCAAAATAAAACACACCGTTCTAAAAGCCGGTAGAGAATACTTCACGAACAATGGCTGGTGGGAAGTAACACCACCGATACTCACAGCATCAGCGTGCGAAGGTGGAGCAACGCTGTTTCCCGTAGATTACTTCGGCTCGAGAGCGTACCTAAGCCAGAGCGCTCAGTTGTACCTGGAAGCACTAGTCTACGTGTTAGAGAAGGTGTGGAGTTTAACTCCTAGTTTTCGAGCTGAGAAATCAAGAACAAGGAGGCACCTAGCAGAGTACTGGCACCTTGAACCCGAAGCAGCCTGGTACAGCTTTGAGGACATGATGAAAGTCGCCGAGGAGCTAGTAGCGTACATTGTTGAAAAAGTTCTCGAAGAGCGCAGAAGGGATCTCGAAGAACTGGGAAGGAATGTAAACCTCCTGAAGAAGGCTTTAAACACACCCTACCCAAGGGTCAAGTACGATGAAGCGATTGAAATGCTCCAGAAGAAAGGAGTTAACGTAAAGTGGGGCGATGACCTGGGTGCTGACGAGGAGAGAGTTTTATCAATGGAGTTCGAGACACCGTTCTTCGTAACGCATTTCCCAAAGCACATTAAGAGCTTCTACATGAAGATCGACAGGTCAAGACCAGATGTAGTCCTAGGCTTTGACCTACTAGCTCCTGAAGGTTACGGAGAAATAATCGGTGGTGGTGAAAGAGAAGACAACTACGAGATACTTTACCAAAGGATCCTCGAACAAGGGTTAAACCCCGAGGACTACAAGTGGTACCTTGACCTGAGAAAGTACGGTAGTATTCCACACAGTGGTTTCGGTCTGGGTATCGAAAGAGCTGTAATGTGGATAGCAGGACTAGACCATATTAGAGAGGCTATTCCGTTTCCAAGGTACAGAGAGAGAATATACCCGTAGATAGAAGATAGAGAGTTGAGAGTCCTGATTGAACGTGTGTTCATCGTGTAAAAAGCATGCAAGGTATTCAAAGGCGAACAGTATGATCGGGGATGAAATATACGAGAATCTCTCAAGAATCCACAAGATTAATATCGACGACTTTGTTGCTCCTAAACTTAGCAGTGTTCCGCTTTTCGAGTTCATCGTTGCCGTAGTGCTCAGCCAGAATACTAGTGACAAGAACGCTTGGAGAGCCTACGCAAACCTTAAGAAGAAACTTCAAGTTATTACTCCTCAAGCTGTCATTGAAATGGGGGTAGACGAACTTTCATCGAGTATAAGAGTAGCTGGAATGCATAAGCAGAGATCTCTCAAGCTGATCGAGCTTGCAAAGATCTTTGTGGAGAGAAACATAGAGAATGCGTTAACAAACTACGTTAAGAGCGGAAGATATGATGAAGCTCGCAAACTTCTAATCGACCTTCCTGGAGTTGGAGACAAAACGGCTGATGTAGTACTGCTGATGCGATACGGTGTACCCACGTTCCCCGTTGATACGCACATTATGAGGATAACGCTTAGACTGGGTTTCGTGAACAAGAAGAACTACGAGCTTGTAAGAAGCTTCTGGATGAAGAACACTTCACCCAGGTATTATCTTCCACTACAC
The DNA here is from genome assembly GCA_038896955.1 of Desulfurococcaceae archaeon. Taxonomy (GTDB): domain Archaea; phylum Thermoproteota; class Thermoprotei_A; order Sulfolobales; family Desulfurococcaceae; genus UBA285. The sequence goes on along the minus strand of JAWAXJ010000016.1, from coordinate 6,784 downwards.
CTTCTTCTCATAACTCACGGTAGAAAAACCTGCCGCTCGAGATCACCGCTATGCTCCGAGTGTGCAATAAGGAGATACTGCAGATACCCTGCGGAAGATGCAAAGTGACTCGTGGAGAGCTACTGAGGAAAATAGCTAAAGAAGTTCTTGGTGAAGAGATCGCTTCCAGGTTATGGAAAAGACTGGAGTTCATAGGCGATATAGCTCTCATTAGAACCCCTCTCGGCTTGGAGCCGCTACTACTCAAACCTCTTGCCGAGGAGATCATCAAGAGGTTCCCCTACGTGAAAAGCGTGTGGGCAGCCATACCTGGCATAGAAGGAGCTTACAGACTTAGAAAATACATATGGCTTGCCGGGGAGCAGAGAAGCGAAACCGTGTACAAGGAACACGGGTGCCTCTTCAAGGTTGACATTAACAAGGTATACATATCACCGAGCTTAAACTACGAGCACATAAGGATCGCAAAGCTCGTTGAGCCCGGCGAAGTTGTTGTCAACATGTTCGCAGGAGCTGGGCTTTTCAGCATAATAATAGCAAAGTACTCGAACCCCTTGAAAGTCTACAGCATAGACATCAACCCTGACGCTTACTACTACATGGTTGAAAACATCAAGCTGAACAGAGTCGAACACGTCGTTGAAGCTCTGCTAGGGGATGCAAAAGATGTCATCATGACCAAGCTAAGGAACGTTGCCAACCGCGTACTTATGCCATATCCAGAGCTTGCACTTGAGTACCTAGCGTACGCCCTAGAGGCTCTTCAAGGTAGAAGAGGTTACATTCACGTGTACCTACACGTTAAAACAGAGAGAGGTGAACACTGGAAACATAAAGCCTTAAGTATTGTTGATGCAAAACTCCACGAAGTAGGTGTAAGAAACTACAGGATTTTAAACGTAAGAAAGATCAGAAATGTGGGTCCGCGAATGCACCAAGTCGTTGTAGATGTTCACGTGAGTTAAAATCATGTTCTACTTCTTTCTTCTCGTTTACGTTCTTTTGCCTTCTTCCTGGGCTTTTCTTCTACTGCTTCAACTTCATAGCATTTAACTCCAATGTCCATTAGGCTTGTGAAGAACGCGTCAAGGAACCTTACGTGAACACCCTTTTGACCAACAAATGCACCGTAGGCATTACTCTCTACTTTTACTGCTAGGTATGGCCCGGCGAAGTCTACGTCTACAATGTGCTTGTAGATCCAGCTAACCGGGTGAACAGCTCTTATGAACGGCTTGAAATCTAGTGTTAATTCTACAGCTCTAAGCTTGAGTTCTGTATCCTTTTCGATGGCGTTTATTCTCTCTCCTCCCTTGCCAATCAATCTCCCCTGGAAGCCCTCCTTTACAACTATTAAAGCGTCTGGAGTGTGCTCACTTGTTATGTTGAACTTCTTCTTTAATCCTATGAGATCTACAACTGTTATCAGGTCAGCGTCTGGTGCGTGAACATTGGCAGATGACATAACCTGCTTCTCCACTTCGTTCATCGTTCTGCCTCTCATTTTAGACTCTAGTAACAGCTTAATACCCATTCTAGCTCCTGGTCTAATAATGTCCTTCAACCCAAGGTCTACTATTCTCGCTTTTTCTTCTCCCATCAGCAGTTCTCTTAGTAGTGATGCCGCGTCTCTGCTTCCAATGCTCCTCTGGAATACCGGGTCACCTGCTATTATCAATCTACTGTTCTTACCTACTCTCGTTATAACCTCAATAGCTGTTTCAACGGGAATATTTTGTGCATCATCTAGTAGTATAATGGAATCATCGAATGTTCTACCTTTGAGGTAATGCGTATCTGCAAACACTACTTGACCCTTGGAGATGATCTCCTGAACTTTGCTCCAATCTAAAAGCCCTGATATCACATCCTCAACGTAAGACTGTACTACTCTGTAGTACATTTCACCCATATCTGCTGCTGTTAGCTCTTTTCCAGATACAACGTCAATTAGAGGTCTTGTGATAACGAACCTTCTGTACCTTCCAGAAAGAACGGAGTCTATTCCATAGGCTATGCTGAACAAGCTTTTCCCGCTACCAGTAGGTCCAAACAATCCAACTATCTCGTACTTTCTATCAGCGAGTACCTTGATCATCTCCTCTTGTCCGGGTGACATTGGCTGCAATTTTGCGAATATGCTTTCACTCATAGCCTACTGCACACCTTACCATCTAAACGATGATTTACCATAATGGAAACACAAACAATAAAGTGTTATAAAAATTTTGCAGCGGTTCTATTAAGTAAAATCTTCCAGCAGAATATTCTAGGATGGAAAAAGTCCGGTGACGTATGCGCCTTAAAGAAGAACAAAGTTATAGTGCTGTATTCAGTAAGCATCACTTTAAGAATGCCCAGTGCCGGCTGTAAACTCTGTCTTGGATCTCCGTGCCTCAAGGTCTTCAAGACTTCGATTGAAACAGTTATTGGGTTTGTTTTCTTTGAAGCTTATCTATCAAGCTCATTCCAAGTTTAAACTCCTCCGTAAGATCTGGAAATCCCGCGAAGAGTTCCAGTATGGTTCTGAGCTTACTCACTACTTTCTCAAGGTCTATTTCAGACTTCACGAAGAGGGAAATGAGCTCGTCCGTGTCGATTCGCTTTAACCACTGAACTAATAGAGCGTAAGCGTACTCGGTATATGGGTAAACTCCAATGTGAATAAGCTTCGCTATTAGGTGCTGTAGTTTAGGTATTCTCAAAAAGTAGTTATCCAGTTCTACATCAATGGTGTTTTCTACTAGTAGCTCATCTATGCTTGATCTAGCGGTTTCAACCACGACCAATGGGTAGAATATTGTTGATACAGCAACTACACCATGATCTCTGAGGTTTTTGACAGCTTCAGCATAGTTTTCCTCGACATTGAATGCTTTTAGCAGCGTGTATAGTAGTTCCTCAGCGCAATCTCTCTTTGAAACAATTCTAACCTCTTCGATCGGTTTTACTAGTCCGTAGAGTACTACCGATACATCGTTTAGAACAGCGTATTTACAGCTTTTGTGCTTTCTGTAGACTTCACTCAGTGCATTCAATACTTTTTCAACTATCAAAGAACCTATGGTCTTGTTCACCCCTATCCAGGTTAGGTGCTTTATCCTAGGATACTTCGAATGGTGCGAGCAAGTACACTATTTTGCCAGGTCCTACGACAAACTCCGCTTTAAGTGGCATTTTGTTTGCGAACTGTATTGTAACGGTGTCTGAGACCTTAGCTACGGCTAGAATGTTGACTAGCTTTGCTGTATCGTATGTAGCTTTAGCCTGTTCCTGCAGCTCAAAGGATATTAGCGCGAGAGAGCCCTTGGTGAACTTTGCTTCAAGTCTTCCTGCACCCACGGCTCTTATTACAAGAGCGTTCTCATCAGCGCTGAACTCAGTGTTTCCACCGGTTGCTTCTATATCCTCTATGACTCTCTTCAATGCCTGTGCCATTAGTTTAGCTGTTACCGTGAAGTTTAACTCTAGCTCCGAGATCTCTTGAACTGGTACATCCAGGTTTCTAAACCTGTACATGCTTGTAGCTACTGCTCCAGCGCCAATGGTGAATTTTACATAGTCACCTTCCGGCTCTATAACCAGGTTTTCACCTTTCTTAATATGCTTAAGTATCTTCTTCAGGTTGCTTACCGAAACTCCTATTTTAACTGGTTCCCCGACATCGTACTCAATGAACATCTCTGGTGGAAAATTCACCATGAACAATGAAGACTGATCCACATCGAACGCGCTGAGCTTTAAACCTTCAGGTGTAAGGTTTAATGCTACTTCCTCGGCTATGTTCCCTATAGCTTCCACTATTTCCTTGAAAAGCTTTGCCTCAGGGAGTACAACGCGTGTCACTGCTAACACCCCTAATATAGAATCCTTGGCTGTATTTTAAAACTCCGGATGCTTCTACGTGGGTAGTTTGATCAGCTCTAAGCTAAAGGCGTCTATTACAACACGTATATCTCTGAGGATCTGTGGCATTTCCTCAATGCCTAGCACCAGAACATTACTGTATACTCTTAGTGGAGGTTTGAACAGCGTCACTAAAGCTGGTAGAACGTACTTAGCCTTAGCTAGCTCTCTGTACCTTGCTTTTAACCATGTATAGTATCTCAGTAGCTTGTTCATGCGCTCAATGTGCTTACTTGCAGCCTCCACGAGCTTAGCCTCGGAGTTCGCAGACCAATGCTTACAATCTATAGCTACTCCTATGCCGCTAACCGGCTCAACACCAAATACGTCAATTTCTAATCTCACGGGACTTGTAAGCATCAACCTGTGCACAGCTTCATATCCTGATTCCAAGAGGATGCGTAGAGAAATCTCCTCGAAGTCCCTCCAGTTCAGAGTTTCACAGACTTTTGCTGGTTCGATACCTCTGCTTATAAGTACAAGTGCTAGTTCAACGGGTTTAACTAGTACAATCTCTTCTCTGAGAGTTTTGAAATACGCTCTGTACCTATCTATGATATTCTCGACAACTTCGATTGAAGCATTAGTTAACATGGATATTTCTTCGATTAAAAGCTTTCTGTGTTTTAGCATTGTATACAGTACTTTTGTCTCAAGAGTCAATTTAAGTCCCTATCCAATTAGCATTTGTTGAATAAGCTTACTAAATAATAGTTCTCTATGTTAAAATCATGGGCATAGGGGTGTAGCTCGGAGAATGGAGTTCATCGAGGAAGTTAAACACAGAGTTCTCATGGAAGAAGTTGTGGACTACAGAGTCCGCGCAGATATGAGTGTTTGCGAGCTGATAGAATCTTTCGGCAAAGCTCATGGATTCATGGCTGGACATGTGTATAAAGCCTCTGTTGTTCTAGCTGAGATGCTCAAGGATCCTGATACAACAAGAATTCTGTCATTCACAGGGAATATTGTGTCCACGGGGCTTCGAGGTGTTCTCGCTCAGATTGTTAAAAGCAGGTGGTTTCACGCAATAGTTACAACATGTGGTACCATAGACCACGACATTGCTAGAAGCACTAAGCACAAGTACTTTAAGGGTGAATGGACGTATGACGATGCTATGCTATATAGCCTTGGGATTCATAGACTCGGAAACGTGCTCATTCCTGTTGAAAACTACGGGGTAGCTATTGAGAAATTCACGCGTGGTCTACTGGAAGAGCTAGCAAAGATTAAGAAAAAGTGGAGTGTTAGTGAGATCTTGCACGAGGTAGGAAAAAGGCTTAATGACGAGAACAGTATTCTTCGCTCAGCGTATGAAACTTCTACACCCGTGTTCGTTCCCGGTATCTACGATGGAGCCTTCGGTTCACAAGTAGTGTTCAATCATAGCACACTTGGAGTAGAACTCGACTTAATCACCGATGAAAAAAAGATCATCGAGCTTGTAGTATCGTCAAAGAAACTGGGGGCTCTCATAATCGGTGGAGGTATCAGTAAACATCACACGATCTGGTGGGCTCAGCTCAAAGAGGGGTTAGACTATGCTATTTATGTAACAACGGCTGTAGAGTACGATGGAAGCCTTAGTGGCGCACATCCGCGAGAAGCCATTAGCTGGGGTAAAGTGAAGGCCTCTGGAAAAAGTGTTGTTGTTTACGGTGATGCAACAATAGTTCTTCCATTGATAGTTACAGGTGCACTCTGTTATTTGGGGTCTAGCTTTTGATCAGAGTACACATAGGAGTAGACGACGTCGACTCTATACAAGGGGGCTGTACAACTCATTTTTCAACGATATTAGCCTATAGACTGAAGCGGGAGGTTAACGTTGAATTCCTGGACTACTTGAATCTCGTTAGATTAAACCCTTCTGTTCCCTACAAAACGCGAGGTAATGGTGCCGTTGCGATAAGAGTCGCGGTAGAGTCAGAGGATGATGTTTCGGAGATATGGGAGATCGCAAAGCAAATGGTGTACGATTATACGTCTGAGCTAAAAGATCCAAAGCACCAGCCGGTTATAGCTTTACTGGAAGGAGATGTTAACGAGGAATTGTCTAGATTAGCTGAGAAAGCTCTGTTCGACATTGTACCGCTGGATCTCGCGTTTCGGGTTGCAGAGAAAACTAGTATCAAGTACTATGCTCCCAAGGGTTTAAAGCGTGGACTAGTGGGAGCACTGGCTTCTATAGGCTACACGATGCTTAACATCGACCACACCTACGAACTCATCGCCTACAGGAAGAGAGAGTACTGGGGGGCACCGAGGCTTGTTGATCCCCACAGCATTATTGAACTCGATAAGCTCTACGGTAACCTGATGATACTCAACTACGACCCCCAAACTGGGCGAATCCTAGTAACTCCGCGTGGTTCAGACCCGGTTCTACTCGGCTTGAGAGGAGAAGATCCCGGTGTTCTCGCAGAGGCGTTTAAACTGGTTAAAGTATATGAGCCCATCGAGTACATCGCTATTTTTAGAACAAATCAGCACACGGACAGCCATATACACCCTGTTAACACCATATGCCGTGTAAGACCCTATACCTGCGTCAAGGTCGTAGGAAGAGTAAAGAGTAAACCCCGAAGAAGTACTGGAGGACATGTCTTCTTCGAACTCTGCGACGAGAATTGCTGCATAACTGTTGCTGTTTATGAACCAACGAAGGATTTCAGGAACATAGCCGAGAAACTTTATCCTGGAGATCTCGTCGAAGTCTATGGATGCATAAGACCACCAGGTCCGACCCATGGAATAACACTAAACCTCGAAAAACTCAGGGTTATCGAATTGACTGAAGTCGTTGTTTTCGAAAACCCTAGGTGTCCTCTCTGTGGTTCTCGCATGGAGAGCATGGGTAAGAATAAGGGCTACC
>JAWAXJ010000015.1:0-13431 GCA_038896955.1 Desulfurococcaceae archaeon | reverse complement strand
GTGAGAGTAAAAGCAATATAAGAGTCTCTGCTATATCACTATATAGACCCGATGAAGCTTCGTCGGGAGACTACCCGCGGATAGATGAAGAATCCCCTGGCTTCGAGGGCTACCTCGTTAGATTGTTCGAAGAATTAAAACTGTGTACTCTGGATTGACTCCACTGATACTCTGGTAGCAAGCAATCTTCTCAGTTTCGCTCTATCCTTAGCGTAGGTTCTGAGTGCTGGCAACCATAGCAGTGCGCAGGGAACCCAGAGTAGACTTATAGTTACTAAACCCCAGTACATGCTGAGAGCCCTGTTGTAGCCTTGTAGCTGGTAGTACGATATGAATAATGCTGCGAGAGTGGGACCTATGGCTGAGCCGATGTTATCCGTGATGTTGAATATACCGAAGATAGTGCCTCGATGCTCCGGTAGTGAAACCTCACTTAGAATGGCTGGTACGTTCGGAGCTGCAAACGTTACGAACACCATTCCGAATACAGCTATAACAACAACAGGAATCAGCGTCTCAACGGAAACCACTCCGTACGGATACGGGTAACTCAGTAGCAATAGCATTGTTCCTGTTCCAAGCATAATGCCGGTAAAGGGTATAATTAGCCTGGCGTTCACATAACCTCTTCTGATTAGAGCATCGGATAGAACTCCACCAATGAAATACCCGATTATCATACCAATTCCTGCTGCAAAAACGATCAAGGTTGATGTAGCTTCATCTAAACCCCATTTCTCCTGCAAATAGGTAGGTGCCCAGTAAGGTATAGCACCCCATGGAAACGTTCCTGGAACACCTTGCAGGTATATGAAGATCAACGTTGGAGTAGTCAACAATGCTGTAGCAAACTCTCTGATCTTGATCTTGTACCTGTACTCTAGTCCAACTTCGTAGAGTTTCCTAATCTCTGGTTCAGCGTAGCCTATCTTTATCTCTTTAACTGTGATCAGGAACAATGGTATGAGTACGAAGTTTGGAGCAGCTGCTAGCATGAACGGTATTCTCCAGCTTAAACCAGCAGCTAACACTATACCAGCCATTACCATTCCTATTAGAACTCCTAGTCCAGTGCTGAAGTTGTATAGTGCATACCCCTTACCTCTCTTCTCAGGGGGGTAGAGGTCTGCTATCAGAGCTCTACCGATGGGTGCTGCACCGTTAATTCCCACGCCGGTTAAAGCTCGTAGGAAGAGTAGTTCATAGTAGTTTCTAGCGAAGCCTGTTAAAAAGCACGGTATTTCTCCTATCAATACAGCGGCAGCGTAAAGGGTTCTTCTGCTGAACTTGTCAGCTAGATATCCCCATATGAAGGTGGTTGCTATTCCGGAGAACGTTGGAACAGTTGCGAGTAAACCAGCGTAGAACCAGAAAAGCTCTGTACCTGCTCCAAGGATCATGTTCTCCCTTTCTAGAGTTCTAAGCATTGGTGCGATCAGGTTCTGGTCGGCGTACAGCATCATTAGCGATAATACGAGAAAGATTGTAACCAGGTCAATTCCACCTTTCACAGCTCTCATCCTTTGCACCAGGTTCTACGAGTGTGCTTAGAAAAGTAGCTCCTCCGGTAGTTCCTTATTAGTTGCTATTTCCCGGTAAACAAGAGCGCTTGGCCTGATGAAACGCTTCTTGGATTCAAAATCTATCCTGATAAGGCCAAATTTCATCTTGTAGCCCATTGCCCACTCGTAGTTGTCGATCAGCGCCCAGTGTAGGTAACCTCTAACGTCAGCACCCTTCTGGATAGCTTTGACCACGGACTCAAGGTGCTGAACAATGTATCTTGGTCTCAGAGCATCGTGAGCATCAGCAACACCGTTCTCGGTAACCAGCATTGGTAACTTGTACCTCTCGTAGAGTAGTACTAGGAGTTTTTCTAAACCTTCAGGATAGAGCTCCCAGCCGAACTCGCTACAGGGTCTTCCAGCGTTACTTACACCACTTGGTGTACACAGGGATCCATAACCAAACACCGGCTCCCACCCGATCAAAGCATTTCTTCTCCGTGTTACCACCATTCTGGTGTAGTAGTTTACACCTATCCAGTCCACCTTATTCCTCAGCGAACTAGAGGAAACCACCGAGCTAGAGCCTGACGTTACAGAATCCACGAATGATAGGTTATACATGTAGGAGGCTTCATTGACAGCTGCTTCCTCGTCCTCGCTCCCCGGTTTTAGTGGTTCAAACCATATAAAGTTCATGATTACACCAACAGGCTTCTTCGATACTTGCTTAATTGCATCGTAGGCTCTAGCATGCGCTATTGCCTGATTTCTAAGAGCAAGAAGCGTGAACTCTATACTGGGTATACCCGGTGGAAAGCCCGATTTAACCATCAGGTAGCCGGCAACGGCAACCACGTTGGGCTCGTTCATCGTACTCCAGTAGTCGACGTACTCGTCGAAAAGGTAAGCCGCCACATACGCGTACTTAGTGAACTCGACAACGGTTTCCTCACTCAACCATCCAGATGGGGCATTGAAAACTCCTCGTACTCTAGCTTCAAGAGGGTTGTGAATCCAGATGGGTAATGTGAAGTGGTTCAGGTTTACAATTAGCTTTCTTCCTCTATCAACCCAGTCCTTAAAAATAGACCTGTACTTCTCCACGGCATTTTTGTTCACTCGTGCAAGAAGCTCTTTCAGTGCAGACTCTTTTATTTCAATACTCGATATTACTCCTGCATCATCCCTTTCAACAGTAACTGGGACCTCTCTAGTAGGCTTCGGGAAAAGTCTACTCCATTCCACTCCTAATCTGAGAACATCAGCACCGAGCTTTTCAGCCAAATCATGGTCTTGCTTATAGAGCTTGAAATACCCAGGGCCGTTCTCTGGGAAATGACCACTCACAATACCGCTGGCAATGTTGTCTACTGAGTGAACCCAGTACCACCAGTCAGAGTTGGGATCTTCGTCTCCAGGATACCCCATTTCAAACTGGAAACCTGATTCACTAAAACCGAAGAGAAATTCTTTTGGAAACTTCAACTTACTGTACACCTTGAGTTACATGTAAAATAAGGATCCATCGGACAAGTTAATAACCTATCTGATTCGGTTCCACTCGAAGTCGCGAACACTGTCTTGGTGTACATTACTGGAGGTCTCAGAAGCGGCCTTTGTCGTCACGTTTTTTCAATCTAGGTCAGTCCGCTGAAGGTTCATCAACGATCACGCTCTTAATTACATAATACCCCGGTTTAAACCTTACGAGTCTGGATCATCACGTAACGTAGTAGGTGTACGTAGTAGTTCAGGGTCATGCTAATATAAGGATGCATAGTGTTATACTTATTCATTGAAGCCGGGGTGCCCGAGCGGTCTAAGGGGGTGGGCTCGAGCTCCAGCGCTCCACATGGGAGACCCACTGCCCCCTCCACAGGGGCGCGCGGGTTCGAATCCCGCCCCCGGCGCTACTGTTCTAACTATAGACCACGGTTATGAATGGTGTGTAAAAGGATGAATGCCGTGAGCAAGCTTAATAACGTGGTGAAAGCGCGGTTCTGCGAAGCTTTAAACGATGATGCGGTGTGCTTTGTGTGTGAGAGGAAATGTGTTTTGAAAAAGGGGTATGCTGGTGTATGTGGTAATTACAGGAATATAGATGGAGTAGTGTACCACATTGGTTACGGTAGATTGAGTGCTATTGAAAGTAGACCAATAGAGGTTAAGCCGTTGTACCATTACTGGCCCGGGTCTACAGCTTTGACTTACAGCAACTACGGATGCAACTTCTACTGTCCATGGTGCCAGAACGATCATCTGAGTTACCGTAAACCAACAGGGTTTGAGGAGTACGTTGCTCCCGAGGAGCTTGTAAGAATGGCTATAGTCAGCGGAGATGAAGGCTTATCAGCTAGCTTTAACGAACCTATAACACACCTAGAGTACGTAATCGACGTTACAGAGATCGCTGTTAAACATGGATTGTACTCCATGATGGTTACAAACATGTACTTCACGAAGAGATCACTTGAATCGGTAATAGAAGCTGGTGTTGACGGGTTTTCAGCCGACATAAAGGGGTGTCCTCAGATGAAACGTGCACTTGTAGGAATTGACCATGGCGTGGTATTCAGAAACGCTGCGAAGGCTCTCGACATGAACGCTCACGTGGAAATGGTTTACCTGGTTGTAACCAATACCAACGACTTCGAGGAATGCTACGAGTGGATTATAGACAACCACTTGAAGCATCTAGGTCCCGACGTTCCAATGCACGTGAACAGATACTACCCAGCACACAGGTGGAAAGAACCTCCAACACCACTTGAAAAGCTAAAAGCTATACGAGACTACGCGGTTAAACAAGGTTTAAAATACGTGTACATAGGCAACGTTTGGGACCCAGAACTCGAGTCAACACGATGCCCTAAATGTGGTAAAATCGTTATCTACAGAAGTAACTACAGAGTACTGCACCATAGCCTTGATCGCACAGAAGGAAAGTACAGATGTAGAAGATGCGGCGAAGTAATCCCCATAAAGGGTATGGTTATCACAAAGTAGAAATCCACGGGAGAAACTATGCTGTAGTTGCGATTAAGAGTTCACGAACTGTGAACCATACCAGCTGGTGCCACATTTGTGTTGCAGATAGAACTTTACTTTCACATGTATGAAGTGATGTAGAGAAAAGATCGCACCAGCACATCGACGATGAGTGTAAATTAAAGCACTACTCTGAGTGAGTTTCTGGATTATTCTGAGAGCACAATCACAGGTTTTAAAAGGTGTTCGAGCATTACTGGTGTGTAGTAAACATCTTTAGAATCGCGGTTAAAGTTAAGAACGAATCGAAAATAGCAACACATGAACATGTATCTACAAGGGGCTCATCAACGGTTGCTCAACGACTGTGTTAAGTGCGGGGGGTGGGATTTGAACCCACGCAGGCCTACGCCAGCGGATCTCTCCTGGGCCCAGATCTTGAGTCCGCCCCCTTTGGCCAGGCTCGGGCACCCCCGCGCCGATATCTTAGTATCACTACAGAGGGTTTTAACTCTTGGCCAGCGTTCTGCAATTCGCCTTTGATCTTTACTTTGAAGCTATTTAAGTCTTTTTAAGCACTAGATACCTAAAGCTATGTTAGGCTATGTTAGTAAAGGTGTAGGTGGTTATGCCTCTTAGACCAGCAAGGTGCTATACGAAGTTCAGTGGTCCACCGTATACCAGGAAGGAGTATATTCCAGGTATTCCACCGCCGAAGATATCCAAGTTTGAGATGGGTAATATAAAAGGAGATTACGACTACGAGGTTATTCTCGTAGTTGAAGAAGCTGGTCAAATAAGGCACAATGCTCTGGAGGCAGCACGTGTTATGGCATTAAAGAGGTTAACAACCAAAGCAGGTGAAAACAACTTTTACCTTAAGTTGAAGGTTTACCCGCATCATGTTCTTAGAGAAAACAAAATGCTAGCATTTGCTGGTGCAGACAGATTACAGGAAGGTATGAGACTAGCTTTCGGTAAACCCGTTGGAACAGCTGCAAGAGTGTACCCAGGCTATGAGATATTCTTAGCCAGAGTGAAGAAAGAGCATTTGAACATAGCCAAGGAAGCACTAAAACTTGCAGCATCAAAGCTACCATTACCTTGTAGAATCGTAGTGAAGCCTTTAAAACCCGGGTTGCCTCCAGCTTAGTCACGGGGTTTTTCTCTGTTACCCGAAAAACTATACTGCAATAATTACGAGGTTGATTTAAAGAATCTTCAGACAGTCCTACGCAGAGCTAAAGGAAGAAGGATTCTTCTCCACGCACCAGATGGATTGAAGCACTTGTACTCCTGCATAGCAGAAGTTCTAGGTAAAGTCGACTTTGAAGTGTACTACTCTTTGAACCCTGGGTATGGAGCATGCGATCTCCCGCTCGAAGAAGCTAAGGCTGTTGAGGCTGACCTAATTCTACACATAGGTCATTCAGAGTACAAGTTAGCGGGCACTCCTGGCGTGAACACTATCTACCTACCAGTTTACTATATTGAAAAACCAGAAGTTCAGCTACTTGAAGATCTGCACATGAGACTCGAGCATTTGGGTGCTAACCGTGTATCAGTCTCATCAACTCTGATAGAGGCGTATATCCGAGAACACGTTGCAAACTATCTTTTAAGCAAAGGATACACCGTTAAGCAGATAGAAGAACCTGTTCTAGGATGCTTCTACAACCACGTGGTTTTACTGGATCACTGGGTTGATTCCCACGTGGTTATAGCTGGGGGTGTGTTTCATCCGCTAGGATTAGCTCTTGTATCGTCAAAACCTGTCGTAGCACTAGACCCCTACCTCAGGAAAACATGGTACGTAAAACCCGAAGCCGAGAAAGTGCTCAAGAAAAGAATGTACATGTTGCTCAGGGCAAAGATGTCCACGAGAGGTTTACTAGGACTTGTTATTGGTGCGAGACCGGGTCAGTATAGGTACAACTTGGTTGAATACCTTGAAAAGCTAGCAGAGTCTAAAGGCTACAAAGTGTACAAGATAACTTCGGAGTATCTAACGTTGGAGCGGCTTATAGCAATCGATGATGCACTAAACCTTGATTTCTACGTTGTTACAAGTTGTCCTCGCTTAGCAATTGATGATCTCTCAGAGTTTCATAAACCTGTTTTAACACCAGGAGAGTTCATAATGCTTATCAATGAATCAGCAAGGTACATTTTTCCATGGTAGTTCGCACACGCGTTACTAGTAAATCCGAGTTGGAACTCCTAGTAGCCGCGTTCGACAAGGAGGTTAGACCAGTCGGCAAGCGAGAGCTGGAGCAGTATCCCACTCCAGCGGAGCTCGTCGCCCACATGACTTGGATAGGGCACCTGAAGGGGGATATCGAGAGTAAAACCATCTCTGATCTCGGCTGCGGTGATGCCAGATTAGCTATTGGATCCCTGTTGCTCGGAGCTCGTAGAGCTGTATGTGTGGACGTAGATGAAGATATCTTAAGGTATGGAACAAGCATTGTAGAGAGGCACTTCAGAGATTTAAGAGCGAGATTGATAAGCGTTGTAGCTGATGCAACAGAGATCAGCTTAAACAGCATTGACACCATCATCATGAATCCGCCTTTTGGTGTTGTAAGAGGAAATAGAGGACTTGACGTAAAATTTCTGTTGAACGCTGTTAAGAACAGTAAGAGTGTTTACAGTATTCACAAGTACTCGAGGGGGTTCATAGAAATACTACAGAAGCTGGTAAAGTCTTGGAATAGAAGTATAGAGTGGTTTGAAGTATTAAACTTGAGTATTCCAATGATGTATCAGAGGCACAGAAGAAAAGTCTACAGGGTTAAATCGATATTCTTAGTTCTAAGAGAGAGGGGATTAAATGAGCTTCATAGTACCAGGTGAAAACATCGCTGTAATAGAAGAAGCCATTCCAACGAGTGGTGTATACGTGGATGAGAAAGGCTATATTAGAGCACTGTTCGCAGGCACAGCTCTGCTTGACAAGTACAGAAAGACTGCTGGCGTTAAACCCCTGAGCAAGCGGGAGTTCTCACTGAAGCCCGGGTCCATAGCCGAGGGCGTGGTTACATCCGTATCAGAGGATGTAGCTGTGGTGAGAATATACAGTGCTAATGGAAGCAGAATACTTGGTGCAATAGGACTTCTACATGTTTCGCAGTTGACAAGTGAATTCGTCGTAGATATCTACGAGTACATAAAACCAAGCGACCTTGTAAAAGCAAAGGTGTTGAATGCTCATCCGCCATACATACTCTCTACAAGAGAACCTTCACTAGGTGTTTTACTGGCTTACTGTGGTAACTGTGGACGTGAACTGTACTTAATGCCCAGCGGAATTCTAAGATGCAATAACTGCGGTAACCACGAGAGAAGAAAAGTTGCTGTTGGATACATGCTGGTTTCTCGGTGACAATGTGCCCTTAGTTAAGAGAAGAATACACTTACCATGCAGAGAGGAAGAGTGCTTTAAACTATACGAGTTGTTAAAGGACAAAATACCCTCTTTGAGTTATTTAAGATTTGACATTACAGAGAAAGGGCTTTTAATTGAAGCTTATGGTTATGAAACCGATATAAAATCCCTGTGGTTTGAGCTAAAGAGAACACTCGGTGTACTAAGAGAAGCCATGAGCAAGTCTAAGCGTAGCAGAAAATACAGTGTTGAGCTTATAACGAGAACAATTCGTAAGACATTTTCACCAGCTATTCTAGTAGAGGTTTTGAAGAGAAAGGGTTATCACGCTGAGTTTATCAGCGAGGAAAATGTGGTGGTTTCGGATGCTTTGTTCGAGGAAGTTTTAAATATAGCTGAAAAGATCGCTGATTACAACATGCAGGCAAGTAGAATTGCCAAGAACACTTCTACAAGAAACTACATTGTAGCTTGTAGTGCTTTAACGGGATTGTCTATAGATGACGTAGTGAAGGTATCTGTTAATATGGGGATTTTAGAAGAGGAAAATGGAAAGTACGTACTGAGGGAGCACTGGTCAGAAGCTTTAGACAAAGTATTAAAAACGATAAAACGTACTCAATGAAAATTGTAGTGCTTAGGTGTTTCAAATGATCGTGAGAATCTTGTCTAGAGGTGACAAGGAGATCGTACTAGAAATCGAGGGCGAGGATCACACGCTAGGTAACATGATGATGAAAGAAGCACTTAGGCACCCTGGAGTTGAGCATGCTACTTACAGAGTACCACACCCACTCAAACCTGTTCTTGAGTTTACTCTTGTTGTGAAAAACGGTGAGAATGTAGGCAAGGTCTTAAAGGACGTTATTGATAGTCTGAGAAAACAACTTGAAGAGTTTAAACTAGCTGTTGAAAACGTACTGGGTTAACGCCTCAATGTATAAAAGAAAAGAGGAAGCCCGTGTAATAGCGTATGGAATGTGTAAAGATTATGCTGTTTTTGCAACATACAGAAAGAACTTTCTCGAAGAGTTGCACATCACGAGTAGGGCTTTAGTACTTGACTTCACCAGGTATATAGAAAGTGCTCTGAGGACGTATCATGAATTAACTTACGCAGTACCCTGCACTGAAAGCAAGTACACTCAAAGCGTACGTGGCTTAAAGGTTCTCGAAGGAGGCGATTACCTATTGCTAATGCGGGAATACTGCAGGCTAATAACCCAAATTCTCTGTATTCTCTGTAGACGCGGGCTAATTAACCCCCCTAACACTGGATCCACCGTAGAAACCAGTAGTAAGTGTGGTGTACTGGGTGGAGATGATTGGTTAACCTCATATGCCCTAAATGCGGAGGATTAATGAGACCCGTAAGAGAAGGCTCATTCACCTACATGAAGTGCGTAAGATGTGGTTACAAGGTACAATCACCTGAAAAGTCCACGACCTTGAAGGTCTCATCCAGGATCGAACATAGCGTGAAAGAGAAAACCGTAGTTGTAGAGGAACCCCAGGAGATATCCAGGTTGCCAATAACACGAGATGTAACGTGCAAGAAATGTGGGCACAACGAAGCTTACTACTGGGTAGTTCAGACAAGAGCAGCCGATGAACCACCTACGAGATTCTATAAGTGCGCTAAATGTGGCTACGTCTGGAGGGAATACGAGTAAACTCGATTCGTTTTTAAACATTAAGCCGAGTAGTGTATCTTAGGGGTGTACGCGTTGAAACTTAGGTTCAGAGATGCTGTTGTGTGGAAGTACTCAATTGTAGCTATATCTAAGATCATTGAGGAAGCAAACTTCAAAGCTACAAGTGATGGAATTAAACTTAGAGCTATGGATCCTTCAGCGGTAGTTCTCGTGGACTTCTACATTCCAAGCAGTGCGTTCTACGAATACGATATCTCGGGAGACGTGGTAATAGGTCTTAACATGGAGGAGCTCGCAAAAATGCTCAGGCGTGCAAGGAAGGGAGATGAGCTTGTACTCGAGGTTCTACCGGGCGGTAGAATAGGTATTTCGTTGGAGGGCCGTGGTTTTAGAAGGTTCGTACTGTCCAGCATAGAGCTCTCCTATGAAGAACCTCCAGAAATAAGCTTCGAAGAGACGTTCACTGGAAAGATTCTACCGAAGCTATTCAAGGATGTCATCAAAGAACTTGAACCTATAAGTGACACTATTGAGTTCTACGCACCACCAGACGAGGGCAAACTCATATTGAGAGCAGAAAGCGAAATAGCCGAAGCACAGATTGAGTTAAGCTCAGCAAGTGGAGCCCTCATAGAGTATACTTCAACGAGCGAGGCTAAGTCAAAGTACACTTTGGATTACTTTGTAGACATAGTTGCTGCATCTCAGGTTGCTGAAACGCTGAGTTTAGGTTTCGGCGTAGAAACACCAATCAGACTTACCTACGAATTACCACTAGGGGGAAAGCTAGAGTTCTATGTTGCCCCGAGAACTGACTAGCACGAAGCAGTTTTTAAAACAGTTGATCAGAGAGTACTACAGTAAGAAACCACTCGAGGAACCAGCGGATCTGCACAAGCGTGAAATCGCGTTAGAATCCCTTGAGGATGAATCGTATATAAGACACCTTTCGTTTCCCTACATGGATGACCTCTACAACTACATTCTCAGAGTAAAAACACCACTCCATCTCTACTACTCTTCAGCAATCTACGCGAATCCAAGTGCATCTCGAATGGAGGATAAAATATGGGAAGGCTCTGAACTAATGTTCGACATAGATGCCGATAAGTACAAAGGCTGTGAGATCAAGTACTGGATATGCCCGAGAACAGGATCCATTCACGAGGTTGAGATCGATAAATGCGAGAACGGTGATAAACCACTAGTCTACAGTTACATTCCGTGGAACTGTATCGTGAATGCTTGGAACGACGTCTTGAAATTGATCAACGTACTGAAAGACGATTTCGGATTCGAGAGAATAAAGATCTATTTTTCGGGCAATAGAGGGTTTCACGTAAAAGTCTTTGATACGAAAGCTCTGCTTTACGATAGGGATACTCGAAGAGCTATTGCAGAGTACGTCTCATGTAGTGACATCGTATTGGAAAAAATGTTCCCGGCGTACAGGAATAATGTTGTTTTCGGTAAGAAAGAGCTTGGAATTAGGAAAAGAGTACTAGATCTAGCTACTGCACGAGGTCTCGTTAAACTGAAAAAAGAGTTTAAAGGTCTAAGAGACGTGTTTATCGTAGACGTGGAGAACGTTCAAAAGCTTCTCGAAGAAGTTTGCATAAAAGTTGACAAATCGGTAACAATGGACATTTCAAGGCTTTCCAGATTCAACGGAAGCCTCAACATGAAGTCAGGCTTGAGAACAGCCGAAGTTGACCTGGGTAAGGGGATAGAGGGCTTTACCTACGCTTCTTTTACACCATTCAAGGGCTCGATCAGGGTCAGGTCACTCGTAACAGCTAAAATTCCAGTTCTTGATAGTACTGTGGATTTATCCAAGGGTAGTATCATTAAACTAGATTCATATATCGCGATCCACTTGATAGTAAAGGGGTTTGTAGTACCGGTTGATGCTTCGGATCTAGAGGTGAAAGTTTGAGCGAGCACGTGTTAAAAATACTCAGAGAAGAACTTCAGTCAAGAAACCTGGTTCAAATGTCTCCTCAGAAACTTTCCAACGTGTATACAGCGGTTTTCAAGCTCCTATGCAGATCCCATGAACTGAGCGACGTTAGCAAGAAAGCTGCGTACGAAGTTCTAAAAAAGCTAGCTAATGACGTGAAGAACCTCTCGAAAACCAGGTTTATAAAATCCGCTTTGAGCGGGGACATCTCTCCGGGGTCCGTTGATTCTCCCATATTGAAGCTGCTGCATGGGGTTCTTGAAGCTGAGGAATCACTGATATCACCTGTTACTGTGAAGTATGGGCATCGGATAGCCTTTCTATTTAGTGAAAACTGCGTACTTGCTGGTAAGCAGTATCGTAGAGGCGAAATTGCACTCATAGAACCCTTTGAGCTAGTGTTTGCTTGCATTCAAGATTGTGGTAAACCCCTGGAGGAACCGTTTTACAGGTTTTACAAAGAGAAAGTAGTGAAGTAGATTCTACAGGACGAAGCACAAGAATACATAGCATAGAAGTGATACTGCTAGGAGAATCACAGCGCTGATAAACCTTGTTCTAGCGGTTTTCGTAGCCACAGCTTTTGCACGTCGAATAGTACCTCGATGTTTATCTGAGTCTACGGGTATAATGAGGCTTACGGCTACCAATAACAAGACAGCGATTGTATACAACGCGATTATACCAGCGATTTCCACAGTTAGCGAACCAGCAGAAGCGAAGAGTGCAATACCGGAAGCGAAATACAGGAGAGTACCTAGTACAAGGAGAAGTCTTGTTACAGAGCTTGCAAGCACATCGTACTCAAAGTAGTAGTCTAATAGCCTTTGGTGAATTCTACGTGTTTTTCCAGAGCTCATTCGCAACTCCACGAGTAACCATCTACTGATTGTATTTACTACATGCAAGCTTAAAATACCACTCAGTGGATCACTTCAAGTAGTTAAAACAGGGCATCTGCGGAATGGTAATTATGAAGCTGAATGAGCACTACGTTGGTTACATGATGTTGGCTGCATCGCTGTCTCTTCCCCTTCTTTTAGCCATCTTAACTAGTTCGAACCCAACCATATACGCAGTTAACATAGCTAGAGCTACAGAGAGCTTCAGCGACTTCTGCAGAGCAATAGACATCTACGGTGAGTGCAAACACTACACGGTTTACGCATGGATCATCTCACGAGTGAGTACAGGCGAAGTTGCTTCAATCGCGCTCCTGGCCCTGTCCATAGTGACTGTTTACGTGTTTACGTATAAGATGCTAGGTTCAAGCATAGCTGGAGGGCTTGCAGCGTTATTGTATACGTCAACACCGATAATTCTGCGTGGTATAAGAGACCACAACGGCTTATTTTACACCTCCATGTTGATTCCTCTAGTTCTTCTACTGCTGTATGATGGTTTTAATAGGGGACTTAGATCCCCTACGACGATCCTAGGTCTAGCATTGTACACTCTACTATCACTTCACCCAGCACACTTTATACTAGCACTCTCTGTGTCTGCGCTACTGTTACTAATGTACGCTCGCGGGGAATCCATGGCGATGAATGCGAGGAGAATACTAGTATTGCTCATCGCTGTAAACTCAGGTGTTCTGGCTGCTAGTGCCACCGGTTTAGTTCAGTACAATCCTTTTACGGTAGCAACTACTATGGTTGCGGTACTATCACTACTCGTAAGCCACCAGAAAACCTCTCTTGCATCGTACAGGGCTTTGGTAGTAGTAATGGTGGCATTGACATCGGTGGCTGTTTTTCTCCTTGAGCTAAGTGTAGTTGGGGTTAAACCTGCTGGGTACTTTAATACGATCGTACAATGGGGATTTGCAGGTTTTATAGGACTACCTGGTGCACTCTTTATTGCTAAGAGGAAGGCTAGCGTAGCTGAGTACCACGTAGCTCTGCTGACTATGCTACTAGCTCCTACTTC
>JAWAXJ010000014.1:0-13451 GCA_038896955.1 Desulfurococcaceae archaeon | reverse complement strand
ATGGGTGTAGGTCTATGAGCATATTCAGATGCTCGAAGAGGTGCCGGGTCTACAAGGCTAGGAAGATGTGGGCTGAGGCTCTAGCAACCCTAACAGACAGGATAAAGACTGCGGAGGAGTTTGGGGAGTTCTGGGAGTTTAGGGATTTTGGGGAGTAGTTTCAGAATATAGGAGGTGTTTTTGTTGAGCTTCACGGTTAGGGTTAGGGGGAGGGAGTTCGAGGTTAGGATCTCGAACAGCGGGTTGAAGCCTGTCCATCCGGCTGTGGACGTCGTCGATGGGAAGGCGTACCTAGGCTTGTGGCTTCCGGTCGAGATATACAGGGATGGGGAGCTTGTAGATGTAGGCAGCTACCCATTCATAGTATCGGATGACGGCGTGAAGATACTGTACGATAGGGATAGCCTGGCGGTCTACGGGTTGAAGCCTCTGTTCCCGCCTATAGAGCATGACAACTGGTGGAGCGGGAGACTGGTAGACGTGGATCCAGGAAGCTACTACATGGAGGTTCTAGGCTGGTTCAAATACTATGTGGACGCACCCGAAGATGCACTACACCTGTTCTCCTTATGGACGATAGGCACAGCATTCTACATAATCTTCCCATCATACCCCTACCTATTCCTGCACGGACCAAGGAGGTCCGGCAAAAGTCTAGGTAGAGACGCTTTGATATATATCTCTATGCCCCTAGGGGAAGGAAATATGGTTAGCTGTATGCCGATAGGCGATATCGTAGACTCAGCATTGAAGGAGGAGACAGTCAGAGAAGACGGATACGAAGTATGCTACAAAAACCCCAAAGGCATTAAGGTTTTACAACTCAACCCGTATACGCTGAAGCTGGAGTGGGTTGAACCAAGAGCGTTCATCAGGCATAGGTTCAAGGGCAAATTACTGAGAGTCAAGACTAGGTCTGGTAGAGAGGTCTACGCCACCAAAGACCACTCCTTCATAGTCTTTGAGAATGGTGTTGTCGTCAAGAGCGGCGGGGAACTCAAGGTTGGGGATGTGATGTTGACTGTGAAGAGAGTGCCTGAGGAAAACCCCATACACACTTACAAGGATGCCGATGTATTCCTCGATGAGGTGAGCTCTATAGAGGAGGTGGAGTATGACGGGTATGTATATGATTTATCCACGGATTACGAGACGTTTGTAGCGAACGATATCGTGGTGCATAATACGAAGACTCTTACTCTTATCAGGTGTATGGGGTTTAACGCTGTTAGGAGTCATAGTATGACTGAGGCGACTCTCTACAGGCTTATACAGAATGGTAGGGTTACTCTTCTGCTTGACGAGCAGGACTACCTGGTTAACCCTGAGAGGAGGGCTGAGTTTAGGGTTCTCCTGCTCGGCGGATACAAGAAGGGGAGCTTCGTGTATAGGAGCGAGAAGACTAGTAAGGGTAAGATTATACCGCAGAGGTTCGAGATCTACAGTCCGAAGGCCTTGGCTAATATAGAGGGTTTGGAGGATGTCCTCCTGGATAGGACTATAACTGTTTCGATGATGAGGACTGCTGATAGCGAGATAGCTCGTAGGGAGCCGGATGAGGATGACCCTGTATGGATCGCTATGAGGGATAAGCTTGCCAGCCTATTCCTGAAGTATCATGGGGAGGTTAAGACGTGCTACGAGGATATGAGGGCGGCTCTCGGTGATATACCGGACTTCTCCAGGCTTGGCGATCTGTCAAGGGTATGCGAGGCATACTGGGGTAAGATATATGCGAGGAATAGGGAGCTCTGGCTTCCTATACTCTCGATGGCGTTGTTCTTCGAGAGGCATGGAGTCGAAGGCCTGCTTGAACGTATGTTCAGGTATGCGGCTGAAAGCATCGACGAGAAGGCTGTAGACGAGATGGAGACTCCTGAAGTCGGACTCGTATCAGCCCTACTAAAGATTGTGGACCGCGACGACTGGTACGCGTTATCGGATATAGCTGAGGAGGCGAGGATAGAGATGGATTCAAGCAAGCTCGACTCAAAGACCGTTGGCAGGATGATGAAGAGGCTAGGCTTCAAGAAGAAGATAAAGAAGGGTGGAAGAATATTCTACTGGCTGACACTGAACGGGGTGAGAAACGTAGCTAGAAGACTACAGGTTGAAGCCGCTATATCTCAAACTACTCCCCAAACTCTCCAAACTCCCCAAACACCCCAAACTCCCAGGGGCAGGTTTGAGGAGCTATGCTCGAAAGCCGAGTTTTGGGCTAGGGGTAAGCTCGGCTTCACATCGAACGATATAGCCATCGCCCTAGGCGTAAGCAAGGATATCGCAGCCCAGGTTGTCAGAACCCTATGCGTCGAAGGCAGAATAATCCAGATAGGGGAAGACCTATATAGAGCCGCATAAAAAAAATGGTGGTAGGTCTTGTCCGAGGTCTTCGTAAGCGAGCTTGAAAGGATGATGCCGGCTGAGGAGCTCTGCTTCGACCCCGCACCAGCCTTCGGGAAGTACAAATCGATCATGCCTCCGGAGTCAATCCAGCATCCGGCTCCCTGAGGCTGAAAACATGAAGAGTACATACCCCTACAAGGGCTATTATGAGGTGGTCGATGAAGTCCTCAAGCGTGACAATTACACGTGCCAAGTCTGCGGCTTCTATGGGGTTGAAAGCCACCACGTCAAGGTCTTCGTATGCCTTGAATGCGAAAGAAAGGGGATTCCATTCTCCCCCCTCCCCGACTGGCCACCCCCAAAGCCGTGTAGAAATAAGGGAGTGAGATTCTGCTCGCAGTGCCCAAACTTTAGAGAGTACTCCGTTGAATGGGTTAGCTATAGCAAGCTTGTCGTCCACCACAAGGATGGAGACAAATGTAACCAAAGCCTCGACAACCTCATAACTCTATGCACGAGCTGCCATAGACGGATACATAGAAGGAAGAGGATTCTCACCGTTGAAGAGCTACGCTCCAAAATAAAAAATAAGAGGCGTAGGGATAAAGAGGGTAAGCCTAGTAGCGGATGAACCTCTCCTCCCTTCTTCTATACTGCTCTAGATCGACTATTATATGTAGGAGAGCTTCCGTAGCTAAGTCTTCACCACCAGCTTCCCTGATATATCTTAAAAAATCGAGATCGTGGAAGAGACGTCTATGCATCGACTTCAGCTCCCCCTGCGATGCGATATCCATGATTCTATGTAGCCAAGGCGTATACTGACCCAAGAGCTTCAACGAAATTTTCCTATGCACTCTTGCACCCGGCATTACTGCGACCCTTTCTTAATCCCTAGGAGGCTTTCTATCGGGTAGTTCACGCCGAGGGCGTCTATCTTATCCAGGTAGTGCATATACATATCGAGCCACTTCTTGCACGCCGCTTGGTATTGGTCTTTCAAGCCTGCTGATTCAAGCTCTTTCCTAAGGCTTTCGGAGATCAGGGTGGTCGGGGATGTCTTGCTGAGAACGTCTGAAAGCGTAGTGATGAGCGAAGAGAGGTGCAACCTACGCTCAAACTCATCCATCGTTCTCCCCGTTTCACTCATTCCTATCACCTCTTCTTTCTAGCTTCCTCCTCTGGCTTCGGCTGCTCGGTCTTCAACGCATTCTCTACAACCTTATTTACATACTCGGTCACATCATAGCCTCTCCTTACTATCTCGTCGTAGAGATCCCTTCTAAGGTAGATGGTAGGCATAATATCACCAATAATAATTAAAGTTATTATCACATATATAAGCTTTTCTCCAAACTGAGGGTACGGTGTTCAACCAAACTTTGCGTTTACCAGCTCGTATATTCTTCGAGCAGTCTTCTCGCCTATACCCTCCACGCTGGCAAGCTCCTCGATCGAAGCTTCGAAAACTCTTCTAACGGATCCAAACCTTTCGAGAAGCTTCTCAGCCCTAGCCGTCGATACTCCTGGAAGCATGGATACTATCCTAAGCTGCTCCTCTCGGAGACTCCTAGCCTTAGGCTTGAAGGCAAGCCTCCTAGACCCGCCCACGCCGGAAGCCCTCACGCAGAGCCTCTCGATCACAAGCGGCGTCTCACCCCTCCTGAAAGAGTATAGTATAGGTATGTTGAAGTCGAGCTGGACGGATGCGAGCACGCCGTAGAGGCTTTCAGGCCTGAACCCTCCCAGGCTTCCGGTAAGCTCAACGAGGAGGATGGGCTTCGCACCCTCGACAGACTTTACAGCCTCAAGCTCCCTCCACAGCCTAAGCGTCTTCACACTGTTTGCTAGATCGCCGAGAGTCTTACGCTCGACGAGGAAGCACTCCGATCCTGAGACGAGGTAGTCGCCTGCATCGAGCTTCCCAAACCTGACCATCCAGCCCCTACGCTTAAGATAATCTGCGACCGAGACCCCAACCCTCTCCCTAGTATCGATTGTTACCTCCACGCTCATCACACCTATACATATGCTTCACTCGCTTATAAACTCTCCTGGTTAACATTTATATAACACCTGCTACATATCTGACAAGTAGGTGAGTGTATGTATGAGTAAGAAGTCGATAAGGGACTACCTCAGGAGGGCTTCAAGATTTCTGACGGCGGACGACGTGAAGAACGGGGATGAGCTTACGATAGTAGGCGGGTTCGAGGAGGTTCCACCAGAGAAGTCTAGGTTTGGCAGAGCGCAGTTCAGGGCTGTGGTCAGGCTTCCTGATGGGACGGAGAAGACGTGGTCTATGAATAAGACGACGCTGCTCAACCTCGCGGAGGTCTACGGGGACGACTACGAGTCCTGGGTTGGCAAGAAGGTGCGTGTCGAGATCAGGAAGATGATGATACGCGGGGATACGGCTAACGTTATAGTGGGCTTCCCAGTCATCTCCGAGGAGGATGCGAGGGTTGCGGAGGCTAGGAGGATCAGAGACCAGTTCCTATCCTCCGGGCTTAGAGAGGTGTCGGTCGACGATCTCTCGAAGCTTCTGAGGCTTACAGGCTCGAAGCTTACTGTGGAGGATTTCCTGAAGCTGCTTAAGCTCGAGGCTAGGCAGGGTAGGGTGAGGTTTGCTTGACCTACACGATCGGGGGTTTAACGCTGGCGGATATACTTTTCCGCTGGAAGGTTATGGAGTCTAGGAGGCATAGTAGGGGGGAGGATGAGATCTATGTTACTGATCTGTTGGTGTGCACTGAGAGGATGTCTTTGAGGAAGAAGCATCCTGAGGTTGAGGTTTCAGACCCGCTGGACCCGGTTACGCTTGAGGGTGACATAGTACATAAGGGTGTGGAGGTTATACTCAGGGATATGCTTGGAGGTATAGTGGATATAGAGACTGAGGTCGATGTGGAGGCTAGAGTAGGCGGATACACGTTGAAGGGTAGGATAGACATGGTCGTAGACGGGAGGGTTGGCGTAGAGGTCAAGCACGCCCGCGGAGACTACGGAATCCCGCATGAGCATCATATACTCCAGGCACGTATCTATAAGTGGATGAGCAAGCTTGATGAATTCGAGCTTCTATACGTAACAAGGGATAGGGCTGTCAGCCTACCCGTACACGGCTCGATAACAGAGGAGGATATACTCAGGATCATATCGGAGGGTAGGCTGCCGAAGAAGTCATGGGTATGCGAGCACTGCGGCTACTCCTTCGCATGCCCATACAAGATTCCAAGCAAACGGAGGAGGTGAGACACCGCTTTGAACAGAACGAGGATAGAGTACCTACACTATACGTGGAATCCGGTTGTCGGTTGCTCCGGTGTAGGATGCATAGTCAGGGACGTTTGCTGGGCTAGGAGGTTTGCGAGGAGGCGGAAGAACCAGTGTGAGCTATGCTACAAGTTCGAACCACACCCACACTTTGAACGCTTCGACGAACCTTTAAAACGCAAAAAACCCTCTAGGATAGGTGTATGCTTCAGCGGAGAGTTCTACGACCGCAGGGCCCCAGAGGATATCCGCATGTCGCTGTACACCGTGATGGATAGGGCTAAATGGCATAAGGTGCACAGACACACCCTGTGCAGTCCTATCCAGAGGGGTTGAAACTATGAAGGTACGGAAGATGTCGGATAGGGTTTTCGAGGTGGGCTCCGAATCCGAGGACGGCAAGGCCTACACGGTGTGGTTCGACCCTTTCAGAGGCTCGTGGATGTGCAGCTGCACTGGCTACGCAATCCATCTCAAGCCCTGCAAACACATATTACGCATTCAGAAGGCGGTAGCAGAGGGGGTGGTTACGCTTGGCCCTTAACCCTCAGGATAGGCTGAGGGAGCTGATGCAGGTTAGGGGTATAGGCGAGAAGACGGCCCAGCAGCTTCTGGACGCCGGGGTAGACTCGCTGGAGAGGCTTATAACCGTCAAGCCTGAGGAGCTGTCAGCTATACTGAAGGTCTCGCTCGCCAAGGCTAAGGCTATACAGGCTGCGGCGAAGGATCTAGCCCTATCGAGGGTTATAACATTGATGACAGGCGAGCAGTATAGGAGGAGGCTGGAGGAGACTGTGAGATATATACCGACAGGTATAGAGCCGCTCGACGAATTCCTCGGCGGGGGGTTCCCGACATCGGCTCTGGTAGCGGTGTCTGGGAGCTCGAGCTCGGGTAAGACGGAGCTCGGCTACTCTCTCTGCGTGAACTGCGTCGGCGTGCTTGGCAGGCCATTCGCCTTCATCGAAACCGAGCCATCAACATTCTCGCTTGCGAGGCTCCTAGAGATAGCAGAGTCTAGAGGTGTAAAGATAGATCTGGCAGGCGACATGTTCATAGTCCAGGCGTCTGATATAGCTTCAAGCCCGGACAAGCTGTACCTAGCCTACGAAACAGTGTTGAAGAGGTTTGAGGAGGAGGAGAGGAAACCCGGCGTGCTGGTGGTAGACTCCTTCTCAGCCCCCTTCAGACAGACGTTTATAGGTAGGGAGACTCTCAGCTTGAGAAGCCAGGAGATAGCTAGGCATATAGGCCTCCTGCAGGTCCTGGCCTCGAGGTTCAACATGCTGGTCTACCTGACGGAGCAGGTCTACGGTGTACCAGACTTCTCGGCGCAGCTTAAAGCTGTAGCCAGGTTCGGCGATTCGAGAGTACCGTATGGAGGCGAGGCTCTGCTACACATGGTTTCATGGCATCTAACCGTGGTCAGGCTAGCGTCTGATAGGTTCATGATCATAACAGACGATGTGGTCGGCAGACCCGTAAGGGAGTTCGAGTTCAAGATAACGGAGAGGGGTGTCCAGGCTGCCTGACAGGCTCGCCGTATGTGACGGATGCACCGCACCTCCTACCCATACCTGTTTAAACAGGTATACATCAGAAATATTTAAATTTATCCCCGATATTATGATCTATTAGGTATGCCGAGACCGAAAAAACTCTACGAGGGCGAGTACGACCCGATCGTTCTAGCAGGGAAGATAAGGGAGGCCTACATGAACGGCTACAGGCTTATATTGATGTATATAGACGGGGGTAGGGTTCTCCTTAAGGCTGTCAAGAGGGGTGTGAGACATGAGAGACGTGGAGAAGGATAGGAGGAGGGTTGCCGACGCACTCGAAGCCATAAGGATCTGCAGGATGGTTGAGAAGAGTGCTAGGGAGGATCTAGCCGAGCTTGCGAAAAAGTATAGGCTGAGGATAGACTACGACAGCCTGGAGGTCCTGGATTGGGGTGACCTCCGATGAGTAGCAGAACAGTATCTATAAGGCCGTGCTTCAGCTTCTGCACGAACTATCTAAACACTGAGATACCGAGGGAGAGCATGCCGAGCAAGATAACATGCGTGATAGTTCCTGTAAGGGTTAAATACTATCCGGACGGGACGACCGAGATAGTGTGGAGATGCAACCTCGGCCAGTCCTGCGACTCGCCTATGTGCAGGTATAGCAGGAGGGCTTTGAAGGAGTGAGGGCGTCCAAGCTGCATCTAGCCGCTATGTATGCGAGCGAGGTTGTCGCCGCCATACTAATGATAGGCGGGTTCCTAGCACGAGACATAGCGATTCTTCTAGTCGCGTTGGCTATGGTTGCCGTGACATGCACACTCCACGTGACATACCTTCTCTCATGCATATACGAGCTACTCTCTCAGTATGAACGCTATCCCGGCGGCGGCGAGAACGGCGAGGACGGCTAGCGGCAGCCACGACGGAGGCCCAGGCTGGGGTGCTACCACGGTGAGCTGAGCCGTTCCGCTGGAACCAATAAAGTATGGCAAGATATGTCACCACCATACAGCCACGGCGGCAGCCGGCTTCAGGTATCCTCCACCTGGGTTAGCTCCACCAGCGAAGCTGGCTGTCACAGTATACGTCTTGGGGGTTGTTGGCGCCGTGAAGTACTTCTCGAAGAAGCCGTCCGCACCCGTGGTTGTGGTCGCCGATACAACGGTATCAACGGTTATCGCTATCGTCTTCCCCGATATACCGGCCCCAGTATCCCTCCTCCACAGGTACCCGTAGGCTCTGACGGTTCCTCCGGGGGGAACCGTAGACGGGGAGAGGTACAGGTCTATAGTTGTCTCAACCTCGTAGAGTATCTTGTTCTTGTTAGGCTTGCCGATCTTGTCGCCTACCTTAGACGAATCGGATAGGTGGCCTATAGAGTATAACACCTCGATATCCCTGCTCTCCATAGTATACTTAGCCGTCGCGCTCCACTCATCCCCAGGCGAGATAGGTGTCGGGCTTGTCACAGAGGCTATCAGCTTACCATATTGATCGAAGACGTCGAGGAAAAGGTAGCCTGGAGAGTCTCCTGCGTTAACGAGGTCCGCGTTGAAGTTTATAGTTACCCCTGGCTTGGCATGCTCAGGCAGGTCTGGGGGCGGGTAGTACGACCAGTCAGCCTTTGGGCCTCCAGCTACAGTAAGCGTCAAGCTTCTAGATGAAGGTGTGAACCACGGCATACCGATATAATCTGTACGCACACCGTTATATAATTTTATCTTGAAACTGCGAGTAACGCTAAGCCTGCAACCCCAACCAGTATAGGTATCCATATGAGTGCTGGAGGTGCTGGTGTAGGCGGGGCTGGTGGTGCTGGCGGCGGCGGGGGTGCTGGCGGAGGCGGGGTTACGCCTATACGGTAGGTGTCCCTAGCCCCCGTGGATGTAGTGGCTATCTCAAGCTCGTAGTACTCGGCGGAGCCCTTGGTCTCGGGTACAACCCAGCTACGCGTGCTTGAGGCACCTGGTGCTAGCGATGGGAAGTGGCCGTAGGCTATACGCTCCCCTATATATGATGGGGCGTTCCTGAGGTATAGTGTTGCATCCCACTCGCTAGGCTCCCCTCCCTCGTTGACGACCGTGAACCAGAGCCTCCAGGCAAGCCTAGTATCCTCCGGCCTGTAGGGGAAGACCAGCTCTGGGACGAACTCCCATGTGTAGGACTGTAGGACTATGTGTGCTGGAGCTGGAGGAGGTGGAGCCGTGCTGAAGAATACATAGACCATCACGCTTATGTTGTCGGGTACGGTGACCGCGACGGGGTTCTCCGTATGGGTTCCATGCTGAGGCCCGCCTACAACCGTGAAGTGGTCGAAGACGTAGCCAGCGTACGGTATAGCCGTTATAGTATGTGTCGAGTCTGGGGGTACGAGGTAGTCACCTGGCGGAGGGTTAGTCGTACCCCCATCCGTCAACACCTGTATGCTCAGATACGGCACGCTGCATCACCGCTTCCTAAGCCATCTTATAAATTCGAAGCTCAACAATATAAAGGATATGATTGTGAATGCGAAACCAACATCAACCCCATGGATCCTGTAGCCGAGAACAGCCCATTCTATTATACGGTCGTGGATGTAGACTCCAACCCCGGCTCCGAATAGGATGAGGGATGCTGCATGCCTCCTGCTTATCCTCCACCCCAGCCTAGGGCCGAGGATCCTCAACGCAAGCCTACGTAGGAGGCACGACGGCTCCGGCGGGTTATCCGGGGTGTAGCATACCAGTGAATCCGCGTCCCGCTGCATTATTACAGCTGCTATAATCCTGCCGGTTGAGAGAAGTTTGCCGATCAGCTGCCTCGCCAAATTCTTCGTCTCCTCTATACACTGCCTCCACGGCAGCCTCTCCCTTATCCTAAGCTTTATACCGTTATTCGCGAACTGCTTAAACTCCTCTAGACTATCTGTGGTGAACCCGAAAGACTCTGTGTAGCCCCAGTATGCTAGGCAACCGTTTCTATAGGCTTCGACACCGAGCCTGCTTGCACTGAGACATGCAAGAGTATAACACTCTCTACCCCTCAATAAATGAACGTTTTCCATGTCTATAGCATTTTCCGTCTGTGATGCTTGAAGACTATCTTCCCTACCGTGATCATAGAAGATGACTATAGCATCCGGGTTGCTCCTCAAAGCTTCTTCAACCTCACCCCGGCTTAAAGGCTTGCCAGATAGGCTCAGCACCTTATACCCGTTTTCTAGAAGAAGTTTCTCAACCTCCCTGCTCCAATCATAGCTATACGCTGTTACATCATCAAAGACCGGGGCAATTAAAACGGCGCTCATTCCCTAGTCCCTGTCAGCTCCAATACTTTGTTTTTGAATTCAGGGTTGCTTTTAAATAATTGCTCAGCCTGTTTGAGAAACATGCATATGATTTTTTTCTCGGTTTTGCTGTTATGTCTTCTGCTTAATATTTCGGCGAACTCGCTATACGTGAATACATGTTCGCCTATGATTATCTTCTCGTTAGGCTTAACCGAGGCTTCAATCTTAACGGCTTTAATTATCAGATCTGAGACGTTAACCACGCCTCAGCTCACCCTCCCTCTTCACAGTTGAGCCATACAGGTAGCCGAGCGTGAATGCGAGAAGCCACTTCAAGCTTTCAACATCACCCCTATAGATGAAGTAGACTGTAGCAGCTATTATCGTGAAGGCTGAGACTATGTTTGCGACGGTCGCCTTAGACACGGCGTCCCTGAAAACATCCCTCCAACCCATAGCCGTATCAAAAAGAATGACGCCCATGCAGCAATAAAAGTTTTACCGTCGAAAACCGCTACCTACCACCGCACGTGCAGGCGAGAAAGAATTTCTTGAAATCCTTACCCCACTCATCCAGCAGCCAATCCATATGGCTCATATAGTGGTCGTACTCCCAATCCCTTATCACGCCAGCCCTAACCAGCTTAGGAACCTCCTCCAGAAGTTTAGCCCTCCTCTTGAATATCTCGACCAAATGGTATTCCGGGATTCTATCTGGATCGCATGTGCATAGAAACGTAAGCGAGCCTCTTATATGCTCAACCAGGTCGAGGTAGTCGTAGAGGAGGCCCGGCTGAGGGAATGAGGGGCTAACCCTCTTAAACATCTCCACAACCTTCTCATCCTCCCTATACTTGCCATACACCTCCCTGAAACACTCCGTAAACGTTTTTCTCTGCCTATCGGCGTCCAAACACGGCTTCGCCTCCACCACTCCACTAAAAGATGCTGGATAATAAAAAGTTTTACCCGATGGTCAGAGGATTATGTTCGGCTGGAGAACCCTAACCCTCTCTATAACCTCCATCTTCTCCTCCTCCCTCCACTCAACCAGCAGAGACGCAGCCGTGGATTGCGCGACGATCACAGTAACATTCGTCGAGAAAGCTATCGGGTTGACGAAGTTGCCGTACTCGTCTGTGGCAAGCAGGTTCCCACCTCTGACGATGCATACGGTAGGCTGATCCCTATCCTCAAATTTAAGCTTCCACCCCCTAAGGATCAAGGTTATAGCGGTGTATAAGCCTGCACCGAGCATCTCCTTCCCAGCTGCATCGCACACCTTAGCTTCGCTCATATTCTCAGGGTCATCCTCCCAATCCCTTATCGCATTGTAGAGATCCTGTATCGTTATCTCCGTAGCCGGCGCATTAACTATTATATGCTTGTTTATTCTGTCGAACACGAGCTCCATCCAGGATCCCTAGACGCTCTGCTTGAATAGCTCCTCAGCCAGACCAGGGTTCAGCCTTACGAAATCCTTCAACGGCATATACTCTACCCATTCACCCCTACGCTTCCCAACAACGGTTATCTTCACATACAGCTCTGTGAAGGTCGTGTTGTTTATAGCATCCCTTATCTGATGGCTTATAACCTGTATATCTCTAGCTGTTTTAAGTCTGCCATTCGGGTCTACGAATGTTTTAAGCTCACGTGACAATCGTATCCACCGTCCTGATAGCCGATACTGTTAAACCAACGCTTGGAACAGTCGTGTAGACCTCGAACGGCAGGTAGCCCTTCTGCCTCACCCTAACTATCACCGGGATATCTGCCGAGTAGACTAACGTGTTGTATATGCTTGTCTGGCCAGCTGGGATAGATGCATCGATTATCGGCACATAGACGTATTGACCAACCGTATAGTCTTGTGTCAATGTAACCCCAGCTTCAAGTATGAATTTATCTCCTTTCCATGAAGCATACCTATACACATGTTCCCTGCCGTCTGCAAAGGTGATTCTAACAGTGCTTGAGAATGGTTCGTCTGAAGCGATGGCTGTCGAAACACCTACAACGCCGCTTCCCTGGAAGTTGAACCAGTGCCAGCCTTGCGCACCTAGCGGTGCAGTCGTGATTGATGGCGAGGCCCCGAAGGTTGCCCTAGCCCTAACCCAGTATGCTGTCTTTCCCTGGACGGTTGTCTTAGCCCAGTCTGCCGGCGGCGTGAAGCTAACGTTGTTTGTACCTGAGTTTCTGAAGCCGTTCGTCCCATCAGTTACAGTTAGGGTTGACCACGAAGTTCCATTCCAATACTCCCAAACAATCGTTATATCCGAGTAGACACCTGCAGTCGAGACGTTTACCCTCACAGTGTTAAACTTGTAGTCTGAGCCGAAGTATATTGCGTCGCCGGCTGTAGCTGCCTGCTGTGGCGGTAGGTAGACATCGTCCACTGTGGCGTTGTTCACATCTTCCGTTTCGTCGGTCCATACACCCGTGCCCGCATTATAGAAGAAGGCGTAATCTATCTTCGAGTATCCTATCTGATACTTCTGTTTGTTTATCGGCCCGCCTGCAGTCGTCAGCCTGAAGACCCCAACCCTGTCTCCTGGCACGCAAGCCGTAACCGTAACCGAGATTATGTTAGGCGGATACCTGGTTACACCGTTGCTGTCTATAAGCTGGTAGTTCTTGATATCCGATGGATGCATGTTCTCTATCCAGACGCCCCTGGCTCCGAAGAAACGCCCACCAAGGTATTGGCCGAATGGACACTGCTTCACCGGCGGGTATGTTGGCTGGGCGTATTTGTACGCGTATCCGTAGGTTGTGTACAGCTTTGTTCCATCGTTTTGGATAAGCCTCCAATCAGTATCGTATGTAACCCATAGCTGGCTGGCTTTAGGTGGCGTTGATATCGATGGAGATGCACCGAACGACGCTACAGCCCTAACCCAGTATGCCTCGACGCCGTTCACCGTTGTCTTAGCCCAATCCGCTGGAGGGGTGAACGTTACCTCAAGAAGCTTCTCCATAGTGTTGGTGAACCCGTTCGTCTCATCTGTAACAGTCAGCGTCGCCCAAGAGGTGCCGTTCCAGTACTC
>JAWAXJ010000013.1:0-13774 GCA_038896955.1 Desulfurococcaceae archaeon | reverse complement strand
CACCAGCGCTAGGTCTGATGTCGGTGTGTAGCCCTGGGTCCGAACTAGAGGATAGTAGGACCTTGACCCCGGTCCCCAGCAGGTTAACGGCTACCTTAGCTCCAGAGCCCCGCTTAACGTAGACAGTTGGACGCTCAACACTAAACTCAACTACCCCCTCAAACGAACTACGCTGTCTTACGGAAGTAGACATAGACCCACCTAAATAATAGGGAAACAGTTTAAAAGCAGGAGCATATCAACCCTGATATCACGAGAACCCATCCCCAAACAAACGCAGACCGCAGGAGTCGGGGCACCACTGCACTACCTATTACCGGGGTTCTTGCCCCGTACGTTGTTCTTGTTTTTTGTAGAGTATGAGTGTGATTGGGGTGTAGAGCTTTGGGAGTATCTTGTCCATAGCTGTTGAGAGGGTGTGTTCGAGGAGTAGTGTTGCGTAAAACCGTGTGTGTCTGTCTTCATCTGTTTTGAGTCTCTCTATTTCCTTGACTAGTTTCTCCTTTGCCTTACTTAGCTCTTCAATGTGCTTACTTCTTACGTACCTTGATAGGGAGTGTAGAAAGAGTCTGGTGCCGATGAACTCTTCATTTAGGAGTGTTTCACCTTGGAGTTCCATGCGGGTTAGAGAGACAGACTCAGAAACAAGGAAACCTAGATATATTAGGAAGAGGTTGACCACGTGGTCTATTTCCCCACTCTCTCTAATCGAATCTACGATTTCACGCCAGCTTTTGTAGTACTGAGAGATTGAGTCGGTGAATCGCCTATACTCAGGAAGCATCCGGGCTACTACTTTAGACACCAGGTCTTTTGCTACTACCTCATCTATACCCACCTCCAACATGTTTTTAGCCACCTCTGCTACCGCTTCATCATCTCTTCCGAGATTTAGATCACGTGCCACAGAGTAGTGCAGTATGAGTAGGGGGATGTTAACGACGAGGTCTCCGCGCACGTAGATCAGTCCCTTCTTCCCCAGCTTGTGTAGTATTAGGCGAAGTGAGATCGTAGATTCGATCAGGGGAGGGAGTCAGACCTACCGACTTCCCTCGCGTACCTCCGGAGACTGCTTCTCCTCACCACTACCGAGGTCCCCATGACTTGGATAAGACTTCTAGTAGCGCTAGCCAACCTCATAGTTCTTCCTCCGGTCATTGTCGATCTGTTAGCCACATACATATTATCAATTAACAATATTATATTCATCGGTGAAGTCGATGGCTGAAGAATCACGTCTGCATATACTTCCAAGGGACATATACGTCCCAGCTCGAGAGGTAGTGAAGCTAGGTAGGGACAGATGGATAATCTACCTACCGAGAGACTTCAACGACGTTTGGGAGGAGATAAAGCGCAGAGGCTTGAAGGTAAGGATATACATACAGCTGGTTGAGGGTAGGCACGGCTAAACATCTCATACTCCTAGCACTTACCTGAGGAATTTAGGGGATGGGAGATGGGGAGGAAGAAGTTGAAGGGTTGGGCTAAGAGTTCTGCCAACGTTGTCAACCTAGATGATCTGTTGCCGCAGTATACCGTCTCACAGGTTTATTCTACTGAGCTGAGGAATCTCACGTATTTTGAGGTTTATTCTAGGGGGATAGTTGTGAGGGATAGGGTTTACTTCTCTTATCCTGGGCTGTCTCTATCTAGTTTTCGCTATGTCCGAGTTTTGTGTACGAAATCTTTGGATAGCGTGCATAGGAATCGAAGAGGACCTAAGAAGTTTGTTGTTCTAAAGAGTACCTCTAACAAGACTTTGATCTTGACGGAAAGCGATGTAAGTAGGATTGCCATGATCTACGATGTCAGGAGGCTTAAAGAGTTGACTGGAAAAGATGAGAGCATACCCATGAGGCTACTGATGAGATTAAAGACTCTAAAGCGGACGAAATGGGTTCCCCCTAATTTCATTGAGAACTGCCTTCTTCAGATATTTCCTAGATACCATTTTAATTTTCACTTCGTTTCTCTTATACTCTATCAAATTCCAAGTAGCTTAGGAATGATGCTTCACGAACAATAAGACTAGCAAAGATTTTGAATTTCTTTCAACTCTTTCAGATAGGTTTCTAGTTCTTAGGTACAACAACGGGTTCACCATCATTCCATACTACAACATCGAGAAACCAATTACGTTCAAGATGACGAAGAAGTTGGTGTCGATATCTAAAGAAACCCTAGAGTTTCTGCTGATTCCCGAAAATCTGAAGATAAGAAGTAATCGGGAAATACTGAAAGATTTGTTGCAAGAGGATCTCCCTAGTTCGAGATCTGTGGATATGTCAGAATTGATAGGGTTCTAATGTCTCGTACTCCGTCAAATTCTCTTACCAGAGAATAGGTGGGAAAAGTGAGTGTCGTAACTGTCATCAATATTATATTTGCTTACCATAATTTTATAATAGATCTATTCATGAGTCTCATGAACGGGGTTCCATAACTGCCGTGGTCATCGTTCTCTTCGCATAGAATTTCCATGTAGTCTGTGTTTTTTGGTGGGTGGGTGTAGTGGTTAGGGAGGTTAGGGGGATGTGGTTTCCGTACATCTATGTAGGTTATGGTGGTTTTCCGTCTACCTATGTAGTTCTTTATCATGATATTGGAGTGTGGAAGGTAGTGTATGTTCCGTCTAGATTTTCCTTTCTTTGGATGATGTTAGGGTTCTTCCACAGTTTCCAAGGTGTAGTTTCTGTTCTTATGTCTCTTTTATGAGAATTGTGACCGAGAGGAGTATTCCCGAGGTTATGGTTAGGAGGTTAAGGAAGGTTAGTAGGGTTGGGGGTATGTATGGTGGGGTGGAGTATAGTTATCTTAGTGGTGTTGTGAAGGATGTTGTGTGGAAGTATTCTATCGATGATTTTATTTCTCTTGATAGGTTGGTAGATACCCGTATCGACTACGAGGTGGTTTATTGGTCTGATCTGTGGTTTCCGGGAAATTTAATCGGGCTAGTTTACTTCAGTGAGGATAGTGTGTTTACTTCTCTGGATATGTATATTCTTTCCCCGATTCTGGATTTTCAGTTAAGGGGTAGGTCTCGTGTTAGTATTTGCCTCATTAATGGACTGAAAGAGAATAAGAGGTTCTTCCTTGTGGTTGTGAGGGGGTCTATCCATGACCTGTATAAGGATAGTCCACCGTTTTCGCTCGAGATTAAGGACCTGTAAGTTCGTCGATCAATGGTGGTTGAGCACTATAGCTATTTATGCTTATGCTAGCGGGTAATCAGGTAACGTGGGTTCACAAGCTTTCGCGCTTATTCTTATAGGACTAGTGACAGACTAGATCAAGGTTAACCGAAGAAACATATTCATGATTTAAAGAAAGGAGTTCATATCAACAACGTTCATGCTCCTGCTTCTCCTATTGGTAGCGTTTGCCGTAGGGTTTACCATACCTTCGTGCCGCGCTGGACCTACATTACTCTCTTGGAGCAACGTTAGTCGTAGCGTCTGCCCCGCCGCCTCATGCTACATAGCAGAAGTCGTATGTCTCTTCCTATATCTACTACTAGCAAAGCTAGGCTAATCCCTATAGCAACCTTAACCTCAGTAACTACAGGATAAGGAGTATACGTACAGTTACGGTTCGCTTCCTTACGGCATCAGCGCTTTTCGCAATTTAGCTCTATGCAGTATTGTAATAGGGTGTATTAACAGGTAACCTCGAGGTTCTGCCGTGAGACGGCGTTGAGTAAGCCTTCATGCTTATATACTCAATTTATCATGGTAATGATGTTGAACTTCCTAACATCTCTGATTGTCGGAGGGACAGAGAGAGTATGAAGGAGGTTAACTTTGGGGTTCACATTTTTTATCTTAAGTTTATCTTATATTAGGGGGTGTGCATTGGTTTTAGTAGTACACACGAGTGATAATCACCTTGGAGTTGACAAGTACGCGGGGTCTCCTCTAGCAGTTGCGTATGTGGATATTTTCAACGAGATAGCTGAGAAGATTATTGAAGTAGGTTCTCGCTACCTAGTCGTAGCCGGGGACATGTTTCACTCAATAGACCCGTCAACAGATGTGATTCTTTCAGCTATACGTGTGCTGAAGAGACTTAAGGATAGCGGGGTTAGAGTTGTTGTTGTACCTGGTAATCACGATAATTCTACCATCAGGAGGGGTGTACTGGATGTTCTAGCTGAAGCTGGTCTAATACATCTCCTAGACTACAGGGAGGAGTACGATTCCCTGCTCCTTAAACCCATCGTCTTTGAGGATGACAAGCTAGTATTTTACGGTGTCCCCGGCTTTCGGGGCCTCAAGGAGCTGGGCTACCTGAGTAAAGGTACGGTAAAGTTCCTCGAGCGAAATAAGTACGAGAACTACAACGTTGTGGTTGTAGCACATACAAGTGCGAAGATACGCGACTACGACCCAACTAGGTATAGCACTAGGTACGGTAAGATCACCACGGATGAGTATGAACTGCTCCGCAGAGTCCCACCGCATACGAGGTACGTAGCGCTTGGTCACATCCACATACCTGTTCCACTCGAGAAGACGTTTGAGAGCAGGGCTGCTTACCCCGGTGCCCCCATCGGAATGGATGCAAGCGACCTAAGGGAGACAGTATGGCTCGCTGAAAAGGGCGTTAAGAGAAGAGTTCTGCTAGTAGATATACTCCAGGACCCCCCAAGCATAAGGGCTATCGAGCTAGAGAACACTCCTTTGATTGTTCACCGAGAGGTCGAAGTCAGCAGTCCTAGTGATGTGATGAACCAACTCACGAAGATCGTGTTGGAGCTACCAAGTGAGCCAAAGCACAAGGTAGTTCTACTGTACCTAAAGAATCTCGAAGAGCTAGACGCTAGAATTCTTGGAGTAGCGAAGGAGATATCAGCTAAGCGGGGTGTTCACATAGAAATACGCCTGAAAAGACGCGAAGAAATATCAGAATTATTCGCGACTCTATCTCAGCTGAGCGAGCTAATAGAAGTAGACGTCGAGAAGACTCTAACGGGTATTGAAACCCTAGAAGAGAAATTACTAGAGGACTTAGCTAGGAGGTACAAGCTGCCAATCGGTCTCGATAAGCTGAAGTGGATCTTAAGCAAGCTCTCTGAACCTGTTCCAAGTAGTTCCAAGTACGGGGATCTTCTCCTAGAGCTCGAGAAAGAGCTAATAGAAGCGTGAGATGCTTGGAGAAGAGTAGACTTTACGATGTAGTCAGAAAACTTGCGGAGGAGATGTACTCGGATTACGATGCTTCCAAAAGAAGCAAAATAGTTAAACTACGCGAGGAGCTGTACAACAAGTACTACGTAGTTGAACTCATACGAGAAGGTAGACAAGAGCTCCCGGTAGTATTCGTTGACGCTGGTTTCCGAGTCTTCGAAACGGACGTGGCGATCCTAATCGCAGTTAACATCGGGGCCCGCATAAGAGATGAGGATGGAGCTCTCCGTAGGGTTTCGGAGCTAACGGACTTTCCTCCAATTGAGACGTACTTCATATATGGAAGAATAGTTGAGGAAGAAAATAAGCATGAGTTCAAGCTCCGCATATTCCCGGTGGATGAATCACCCCTTCTCCTCTCCCAGGGAGTAGCCGAAAGGATATCAGAGGATATCACTAACATAGTTAACACTAGGTTGAACATTCAGCCGAAGGACAAGGCAGGTGCCTGGCTTAAGAAGAGAGAAGAGCATGCGAGAAGATTCAAAAGGCTCGTGAAGTACATCGAGGGTCTACTTGAAATAGCCTACACCATGAAAACCGGGGACCTAGTAGCTAAAAGGTCTGTAAAGGTTGTAGATGGAACTCTCATTAGGTGGTTTGGGTTAAAGCAATTGAAGGTGTTTAAATTTGAAGGACTAGACATCCTAAGCACTTTTCTAGGTGTAGGCAAGGCGGAGGTAGCTAGGAAAATTGGGGAGGTCTACGGGCTTGTAAAGACAACGAAGTTTACCTCTATAGCTAGAGCTAGAGCTATTTTCAGGAGGTATGGCTTCAGCAGTTTAGGGCTTTACGCAAACGTAACAGAGGAGTCAGCAAAAGCCACTGCAGAGGAGCTCAGCAAAATGTTGCTCGAAGGTGCTATTGACAAAAGTACTGCGGAGGATGCCTTAACCACATTGACCAGGATAGCTCATCCCTACACAGGTATTCGGGTCGCGAGGTTCCCGGTTACAGCAGACAACGTAAACATTCTGTACCTAGAAGTACACCACGATAAACCAGTGTTAGACATAACTAACAACGAAGTTCGTTGCGATTTGGTATCAGCAAGAGAGCTTCAATCGAAAGTTGAGGAAGCCGTGAACAACATACTTGTGTATAGGTCGGCGATTGAGGGGTCTCCTCCGCATGGGTTTATGGAGGTCGATAGAGATGTTAGATTAGGAGGTATGATGGCTCGCAAAATAGAGAACATGATAGTACACTCCATAAGAGAAGTTACGAGAGAACTCGGTCACCCACTAGAGCTCGTATTTAGTAGCGCATGGAGAATGAGAATAGGGTATGGGTGAAGAGGATGCCTGGCTTTCAAGTAGGTGTTGTAACCGGTTGGGAAAGCGATGCAGTTAGAGTGCTACTGGAAAACAAGAAGTACGCTCCATCCTTTGGCGACATTCTCTACATCACGGAAGCAAGGAAAGATGGTTACTCGAGAACGGTTCTCATGGAGATAGTGGGGTTCGAAGGAGGGCTTCCACCATACGCATCTACACCACTACACCAAACTCAGTCTCAGTATTATCTCGCGCAACAAGAGGTTATCGCAAGAGCTAGGTTGTTCATTGAAATAGTGAGTACTACCAGTGGGAAGTACCTAAGTAAAGCTTCACGCCCGCCTCCACTGCTATCGCCGGCATACCTACTGAGAGTAGGTGATA
Organism: Desulfurococcaceae archaeon; assembly: GCA_038896955.1. Lineage (GTDB taxonomy): Archaea > Thermoproteota > Thermoprotei_A > Sulfolobales > Desulfurococcaceae > UBA285. The sequence goes on along the minus strand of JAWAXJ010000013.1, from coordinate 6,924 downwards.
GAGAATCGGAGGAAATAATGAGGGATTTAACAGAATATGTGAGTGCCGAGGGAATAGCTGTTGTGATGCTAAGGTCCGGTGTTGCACACAGCGAAATACATGCGAAAGAGAGGCACTTTGAAAACGCGTACTTCAGGTTAAATTTGAACAAGCTAGTCCCAAAGCACATTCTGATTGCCGGTCAAACAGGGTCCGGTAAGACGAGTGGTTTAATGGGCTTACTACTAAAGTATGCGCTGGAAGCAGCTGACCCTATAGGATGGCTTGTTATCGATAGACACGGCGAGTATACACCCAAAGAGGGATATGTAGAGGGTAGGTTTATAGGGCTGCTCGTGAGAGCTGTAGCGAGTAACCATAGGGTCAACAGTAAAGTCACAGTTAAGACTTTCAGGTTGGTCTACACCACCAGCGTGTTTGAGAAGTCTACCTACCTACCATATTTTGACGTTATTGAAGCCCCGGTATGTGCTAGTAGTGTTACATTGGCTGACTTTGTTGCGCTCGGAGACGTTGAACCTGAACGTGCTACAGAGCTAGAGGAGTTTATTCTAGCAATCATACCTGTTCTAAGCAAAATGACGGAGAAAACGAATGCTCCGAGTAGTATAATACTACATACTAGTTTCACACAGGGTGATACGCCTGACTCAGCGACGGCGAACGCGCTAGCATTAATACCTATCTTAGTCGACAACGTGATCAGGTATGAAGGAATAGGATTACCTAGAGAGAGTAAAAGAGGTCTTCATAAGATTCTAGTAGATAGAGGAATTGATGCTCGAGTTTCCCGCATCCTCAGGAAGCTCATACTAATGAAACTCGGGTGGAGGGCAAAACCTCAACGCTTAGGAAACGATGTTATATACGTGCTCGACGATTCTCGAAGCGTCATCAAAGTACCCAGCACTTTAAAGGACCCGGAGGAACTTTCATGTTTCCTGAAAAAGTTCATAGACACCTTCAAGAGCGTATATCATGTACCGATAAATGAACGAGACTACGCATGGATTAGATCGTGTAGGAACGAGAATGTGATCGAGGTCAAGAGGGAAGACGGTGTAGACTTAGATGTAGTAATTAAGCACGTGAGTGAAGGTAATATAGGTATACTGGACGTATCCGGCGTCGACAATGTTCAGGGAGATCTAACTGCTCTAACGGTTGCTAGAAGACTTTTCGAGTTTAGGCTAGAAAGAGGTGTTGAGGAGTCATCGAGACTTCCGGTTGTTGGTATAGTCTCCGAGGAGGCACCTCTATACCTAAGCCCGGAAAAGGTCTCTACACCATTCAACCCGTTCGCTAGGATAGCACGCGAGGGTAGAAAATTCGGTGTAGGCTTGATCGCTATAACCCAGATGGCTACGTTGATAGAGAAGCAGATTTTAGCAAACTTCAACACTATGATCATCCTGAGAACTCGTAGCAGAAGTGACCTAGGGTTCTTCGGAGACATAGGCGTACCAGTTGAAACCCTGCCGTACCTAGGAGACAGAGAGGCGTTCTTGTACACTCCGGACCTACCAATCAAAGAGCCGATACCAGTTTACCTACCGGGATGGTTTGAGTACAGAAAGTTAGTTGAGGAGCAGGGGAAAACCGATGCGAGCAGGTCTGTAAAGATCGGGAAAAAGCTTACCGAAGTCCTCGGTGAGGAGTAATGAGGATTCTGGGCGTGTACATGAAAAACGTTAGAAGCTACCCAGAGGCAGTCGTGGTATTCCCACCAGAAGGTATAACGGTAATATATGGTCCAACGGGTAGTGGAAAAACATCAATACTAATGTCGATAAGTCACGCTCTCTTCGGGTCTCCCGGAGGCTCAAAGAGCTTATTCGACGCCTACGAGCAGCCGAGCGCAGTAGACCTCCTCAGAGCGGGAACTCAAGAAGGATTTGTTAGAGTACTAGTGTACGTGAGAGGAAAGTTCTATGTAGTAGAGAGAAGATTTAGAAAGAGTGGAGATGATGTAAGGTTCGAGGGGGGTCTAGTAGAAGAGTACGTCATCGACAAGGAAACAGGCGAAATAAGGCTTAAAGAGAGGTACCCAACGCGTGGCAGGGATGAACTCGATAGAAAAGTAGTGGAGATAATCGGGATCAAGGAGAAGTTAGATAGATCGAGCACCGTTAAAGCAACAGTTTTCACGAGCGCTCTCTACGTACCGCAGTTCAATATACACGAGATACTCGAGTATGATCCCAAGACTAGGAGAGAAATTGTAGAAAAAGCACTCGGCCTCGAAAAGTACAAAGTGATGAAAAACAACATCGAAAACGTTCGTAAGCAGCTTAGAGACCGGGTAAACCAACTTGAGGGTGCTATACAGCAGCTTACACTTCAGCTAAGTAAGATAAACAGGGATCAGCTTCGTAGGAAGCTAGGAGAGATCGAGATGAAGGTAAGAGAAGTTGAGTTGAAGCTAGGAGAGACAAAGAAGCGTAAGGAAGACTTAGAGGATATTGAAAAAAGGCTAAACAGAGACCTTGAAGCCTTGATAGAGAAGAAGTCCAGCTTTGAGTCCCAGATCAACCAGTACAAAAGTATACGAGCGCAAATGGAAAATCTAGTGAATAAAGTAAAGCAAGTAGTATCTAAGGTAACGAGCGAGCTGGGTTTGAACATTGCGGAGACCTCAGACTCTGTTAAGAACACCCTTGTAATGCTTCTCGAGAAGCTACAAGAAAAAAAGAACACTGTTCTAGACGAGAAAGACAAGTTGGAATCAGAGTTAACCAAGCTAGAGTCAACTATAGCGGACCTTGAAGCTGAGGAGAGAAATATACTTGAGCAACGTGGAAATACGAACCGTGAACTAGGAGCAAAGGAGCAAAGGCTCAAAGAGCTCGAAAACGAGCTTTCAGAGAAGAAAAGACTTCTCGAAGAAGGAACGTGCCCACTATGCCTTCAGCCCATCTCCCATCAACATGGGTACAAGCTTATATCAGATATTGAGACCGAAATAATACATATAAAAAGCGAGATTAAAGAATTAGAAGAAGAACTAAAGAAGCTTGATAGCAGAAGAATCGAACTGAGGGAAAACATCGAAAACACTAAGAGGAAATACAACGATAGAAAACTTCAAATAAGCCAGGCTACACGGTTAAAGAACGATCTCGACGTTTATGAGAGCAAGTTAAACTCGTACTTGGAAGACCTCAGTAGACTGGAGCAAGTGGCTGAAGCTGTAGATATCGGCAAAATCGAGGCTGAACTCGAAGAAGTGAAGAGAAAGATAGATGAGGTCAATAGCTCTATTCAGAATGTTCGAAACGAAAAGAAGTACCTCGAAAATCAGCTTATAGACCTCACAATGCAGTTGGGTAGTCTAACAAAAGAGAAAGAAAATATTGAAAATCAGCTCGGAGAAGCCGAGAAGCTGGAAAAAGACCTCTCAGAGAAGATTAGTAGAAGAGACAAGTACATGAAGCTTCAGGATACGCTGTCTAAGTTAGTTGAGCTCGTAGAATATCTCGAGAAAGAAGTATTAAGGCTTCTAGCTAGGGAATTCAAGGACTTGTTCTCGAAGTACGTGAGAATACTACTACACGACCAACCTATTGAGGCAACAGTAACAGACGATTTTGGACTAGTGTTCAAGGTCCTCGTGGGTAGCAGATCACACGATATAAGGTCACTAAGTGGAGGTCAAAACATAGCGCTGAGCCTGGCCTACAGGCTCGCCCTAAATGCCACGGTTAGAGCGTACTCTCCACAGTTGAAGAAAAGCGTGTTGATCCTCGATGAGCCTACAACAGGTTTTAGTAGAGAACTTGTAGTTAGACTTAGAGAGCTACTGGAAGAACTAGGTTCTGTTAAACTGGGCCAAATCATAGTTGTTACACACGACAAGGCTCTCATGGAAGTAGGAGATTGCAAGATAAAGTTAGAATTGGATGCTTCTAAGCTCGAAACAAAGATCGATTACGAAGAGTGCGTATATGGAGAAGGGGATCTTTCATTCAGTGAGTACAGGATGTATATTGAGGATATACTTAGAGGTAAAGTTAGAAGTACTACGAGGCTTGAGACCGCTCGGCCTTAGGTGTTTTCAGTATAAATGCGTGCGGAAACAGTTCACTTAGGGGTGTAGTAACCCGCTTTCCACTTTTGTGCTGCAGAGTATTAACTTAGCCTCAGAGTTTAACTCAGGGCGACCCTCTACAAGCCCTGCAGGGAGGTATGAGCTCATCTGTGTCAGCTACAGTTACAGCTAGTACCGGTTTTCTAACATCACAGGCTACCATGACTAATGCGGCTGATCTCTCAACGCATATCGTTAAACCATAACTGGAGTTCTCAACGTTTACTCAGTAGTACACTCTGCCGTTTTCAGTGGGTATAGCTGATGCAACGTGTATTTCATCATATTGATGTATAACTATTCGAAAGTAGTTGTTCAGCTCCTCGACGATCCATGGGTCTACGGTTTGCTCACTCAACAGGTTTAACCTCTAGTACGTAGTTTTTCTCATCTAGTGCATGTGCAACGCTAAATCTATGAGCATTCGCGAATCCAAAAGAGTACAAGGGAATAACGAGGTGCAATAAAAATGTGTGGTTGCCCACGTCGTTTGTATCGTTACAACCTGAAAGTCCTGCCTTTAGGACGGGGAGGAGGTCAGACCTATACATACAACCCGAAAAAGTTACTACACATAACAGCATCAGATAGATAGAGAGGTGAGAGAGTTGCTTAGTTCTTACGTGTGGAACTTACTTTCTCACCCAAACTTTTATAAACCCGAGGTGAGAAAAGGAAGGTAGGGAAAGAAACACCAACAAACACCACACAAAATAACAAAGAACTAAAAGTCCAAACTTCTTGCTCTCTGAGACCTGACTCCTAGCACAAAATAACAAAGAACTAAAAGTTCCTCCTATACAAGATGTTCACGATGCGCAAGATACACAAAATAACAAAGAACTAAAAGAATACATCTCCACAACGTTTTTTGCGTTAGAGAATTCGATGGAACTCCACCCATAAACCCTCCTCACGTATAGCGCTAGAGCGTCTAGCATGGTTTGACTCATCTCAGCTACCTCCCTGACTTTCCATGATCCAAGATATGTAGACATGAAGCCGTAGCTGATTACTTGAGACCTTATAGACGAATCAGTTAAGCCGACCGCCTTCATAGAAGCATCCACGATTTTCTCGACAGTAGATCTATAATCTCCCGCTATTAATGGTTCATGAGCTGCCCACTCCTCAGGGTGAAGACCCATTATCGACGCAAAGAATTCTTTCTTGCCTTTGGGTTTAACTTCACCGTTGGGCTTCAGCTCAAAGTAGGCCTCAACTACTGAGACCATCACTTCCTCAGCAAGCTTCTTTATTTCTTCAAACCCCTGAATTCCTCTGACCTGAACATAGTAAGTCTCTTTAAGAAAATCAACGAAGGAATCAACTCTCTTTCGCATAGCGAGTTGCTGTGCAGTCAGCTTAGTCAAAGTCCAGGGATTGTATAGGTTCGACTTAACCCTAGTAGCTTTCTCTTGCAACAACTTTGTCAAGATGCACGACTCTAGATCACCAACCACTACTACCAGAACCTCACCGTATTTGTCTAGTCCTGGGCGGCCGGCCCGCCCAGATATCTGGTGGAAAGTTGATGGGTCGAGAGGCTTGTTCTCGTGATCAAACAGTGAGGTCATGACAAGATACCGTACTGGGAAGTTCACTCCGTGACTGAGGGTATAACAACTCACAACTACTTCAGCCTTTCTACTCTTGAATAAGTCCTCAACGACTTCCCTGTTTTTAGGGCTTATTCCACCGTGATGTATTAAGACTCCGTTGCACGCTACTCTAGAGAGGATCTTGTCGTGTTCGGATGAAACTACGAATGAGGCACTCACACATTGATTTGTTCCAGACATCTTGTGAGCTATTCTGAGAGCGTACTCGTCTGCTTCATGTCTGGTAGGACACCACACCATTATCCCGCCAGACGGGTCAATCCTGCGTATTCTGGCGACTAGCTCAGCTACAACATCCTCCTTACTGCTGAACTTCTCTTTCTGTTTGAAGTAGTTTCCGCCTCTCTCGACTACTAGCCCGCCGAACCCGAGTTCTAGCTTGATTTCCGTGTGTTTTATCGGGACAGGCCTCGACTCATCAGCTTTAATCACCAGGGCGTTCAACCACTTAGCCATCCTAGGTATGTCGTCGTCGTGGACTGTAGCGGATAAGCCAACCACGTTGAATCCTGCAGTCTTCATGGCCGTGATCGCTACCTCCATCTCAGGGTCTGAACTTATTTTATGTATTTCGTCCACTACGACTACCCCGTCAGAAGGTTCCAGGTAGTCCAGGTAGAGCAGGAACTTGTAAGGCGACAAGACCCTCACGTCCGCGTCTTTAAGGACTCTCCTGGATATGGAGTAGTCCTTATTAGTCAAAACGACCTTCTTATCAGGGAACATCTTCCTTAGCTCACTATACTTCTCCGCCATCAGAGACCTGAGTGGGGCAAGATAGAATCCTCTCCCGTACTTCAGGATCGCGGCAACCCCAACTAATGTCTTCCCTATCCCGGTCGGGCCGACGACCAAGTAGTTTCCGCTCTTCTCAATCAGCTCGATGGCTCTAACCTGGAAATCATTCAGTCTAGCATTGCTGTTCCCTGTGACAACCTTGAGCAACTCCTCAGTCCTCTCCACTAAGCTCAACTTCAAACCTCTCCGAACCCTTAAGGCAGGATAACCAATTAAAAAGTGATTCACACTCGCAGGACACTATGAAAACCTACAAAAACCTAGAGCGGGAAACGGTTTGGTAAGCTTGGTCAAAAAGCATGTTTGCTTTGGTTAACTGCTACTAGAGGATTCCTGGATTACTCTTCTTCTTATTTCCTCAAGTTTACTACGTGGTAGCGCTGGTGTTGGTTTCTCGGGTATGAGTCCCTGCGGTCT
>JAWAXJ010000012.1:0-13929 GCA_038896955.1 Desulfurococcaceae archaeon | reverse complement strand
AAGGTTAAGGCGGAGCTCGTAATGCTGAAACTGGATGGACTAGCAATCCAGCTAGTATTCAAAGCACCAAAGGGGTTCGCGGACTCCGTAAAAAGCAGCGGAAAGGTAACAATAGCTGGCGTTAAGAGGGAAGAGATCGAGGTTAATCCGCCACCACCTTACACCACTGATACGATGCTTGCCGAGGCTTCTAGGGTGTTGAAGGCGTCGGCTGTAAAAATCATGGAGTCAGCTCAGAGGCTGTTCGAAGCTGGTTTAATAACGTACCACAGAACGGATAGTACAACCGTGAGCTCCCTAGGTATTGGCATAGCGAAGGACTACGTTGAGAAAGTGTTTGGCTTGGAGTTCTTCCACGGCAGGAGATGGGAGAAGGAAGGAGCGCACGAGTGCATCAGGCCTACGAGGCCGCTGGATTCTGGGCAGATCAAGGCCTTAAAGGCCGCTGGGTTAATAGCTATAGCCGTGCCCCTTAGGCCGGAGGACTACAGACTATACGACTTAATATTCAAGAGGTTTATAGCCAGCCAAATGAAGGCTGCAAGAGTGGAGAGAACGTCGTTTAAGCTAGTTCTCGGAGACTTCGTCAGGGAGTTCTCGTTTATAACGAATATTATTGAAGAGGGCTTTATCAGGTTAACTAAGCGCTTTAACCCCGTGGACCTCGGCACGTTAAAGGACGGCGAATATGCTGTTCTCGACGTATCGTTCATAACCATACCCGAGTACCCGCTTTACACTTATAGTGAGCTGGTGAGATTGATGAGGGATAGGGGCATAGGAAGGCCGTCAACATATGCCAAGATACTTGACGTGCTCAGAAGAAGGGGTTACATCTTGGAAGTTAGCAAAAACAAGCTAGTTGCAACTCCTAGAGGCAAGAAGGTCTTTAAATTCCTTAGTGAAAACTTCGGTAAACTCATAGGCGAAGAGAGAACTAGAATTCTTCAGGAAAAAATGGACCTCGTAGAAGCCGGTAAAGAGAAGAGCGAAAACATCCTAAAAGAATTCTACGAGGAGATACAAATGGTTTCTAGAAATCCCCATAGCTAAGCTTCTATTCGAGGCGAAGAACAAACGCCATTTGGAGGTACATAACGTTTCCTTTCAGTCTTTTTTGATTGCTTCGCAGTAGTAGCCTCTCAGCGTGCTCGTAGCTGTAGAGGGGCCCAACGTCTTTCAGTCTTTTTTGATTGCTTCAGTTGCCTGAAGGAACAGTAGTAGCACGGCGTAGTAGATGAGCCTGTACCTCTTTCAGTCTTTTTTGATTGCTTCGCTCACAGGTACACGGATAAAACGCTCTGCGATCTAGAGGCGATGCAGCCCTTTCAGTCTTTTTTGATTGCTTCATTCAAGTCATTCGTCGACAACATCTACTCGGAGATAAGAGCAACTACGAGACTTTCAGTCTTTTTTGATTGCTTCAGGAACAGCCCCTTCTCCTTCCTCTCAATGATCCTGACTGGCTTCGAGGGGTCTCTTTCAGTCTTTTTTGATTGCTTCAGACTAAGCCTAAGTCTTCGATCTCGTAAAACTTTGAGTCAGACGCTTCCTTTCAGTCTTTTTTGATTGCTTCAGTGCTCGAGATCTTGGACTACGAGAAGAAGATCTATGCAATAGCAGATCCCTTTCAGTCTTTTTTGATTGCTTCACTAGAGGAGTTTATCGAGAGATTCAAGAAGCACATAAACGACTCCTTTGCACTTTCAGTCTTTTTTGATTGCTTCGAAGCCTGCTCCTTTGAAGAGGCATCATTAACTCACCATTGACTACGTTGCCTTTCAGTCTTTTTTGATTGCTTCGCGGGTCTACTACCGATCCGTCCACCAGCACAGCTTTCTTCCAGTGAACTTCTTTCAGTCTTTTTTGATTGCTTCTCAGCGATGAACTCAGCGAATTTCTCATGCGGAAAGTGCAGAACGAAGCTTTCAGTCTTTTTTGATTGCTTCACGCGCAATTATCCTCCATAGGGGGTCACCCCGCACTCGCTCAATGAACTCTTTCAGTCTTTTTTGATTGCTTCATTGACATGGCGACGGCGTCTTACAGTGTCCAGTACACGACTCCGGGCAACTTTCAGTCTTTTTTGATTGCTTCCTGTAATTGTTTTCTACGTGGTGGATTTTTAACTTTTCTCTTTAAACCCTGGAAAACAGGGGTTCACGCGGAGGTGCCGGATGTCGGGTCATAGGTGTATGCTTCATAGTTAAATCGTTTTAGTATGGAATCTTTGAACCTTGCTACCTCTCTCATGGGTAATATCCATATTGATTTTCTATCGTATAGTTTCATGGGTTTACGTGGTGATCTGCTGTGGTTTTCGTTTTTCTTGTTGGTTTGCTTTTTCTCTGCATAGTTTTCTCAGTTGCTCTGTGTCTACGAGTCCTCGGACTTCTACTTTTCCTGTTTTCCCCGTATAGCTGTGGTCTTTTAGGAGCTCTTTTGGCACAGTTCTCGTTGCATATATGCTGCAGTCTTTCGCTATCGAGTACGGTACTCTCACTATGTTTCCTGATTCACCCTCGACCTCAGCCGCTACGTCCAGGGTGCCTCTTGTCTCGTACTCCTTCTCGGATAGAGCTAGCAGGTGCTCGAGGAAAGTTCCCTCCAGGTGGAAGAGGGAGTATAGCGATACAGCTAGGATTCTGGAGTAGGGGCTATCGTAGGCGTCCACGAGGCTAAGTGGCGACAGCTTGTCCCTGGTATACCGTTCATCGATTTCCTTCAGCTTCGGTGATAGGTCTTTACTCCACTCGACTCCACTCCCCATTACTGCGAGCAGTAGTCTAGCCTCTTCGAGGTACTTTGGGTTCTCAAGCAATGCCCACGTACTGTCTGGAGTGTTCACTACTGTCACCTCGGAGTTCTTCTTCGTGTACCTCCTGTTCACTCTGCCCATGGTCTGCTCCAGGCTTCTATACGGTGTTAGCTCGAGGACCCCGGCGTCGAAGTCAAGGTCTACACCAGCCTCTATAACTGAGGTCGATACCAGTATCACATTCTCGTCTCTGCTCACATCATCTCTAACCGCTCTGTAGACTCTCTCCCTATCGTATATGGGCATCCTACCGTGGAGTACTCCAACGTTGTACCCTTTGCTCGTTAGCTTCAGCAACCTGGTGTACACGGAGTAAGCTGAATCCGGTGTAACCACTCTCACCAGGATCTTGCGGAAGCCTTTCTCCACGTACTTATCGACGTGCTTGACAATGGCTTCAACCTGCTCGTCAGGGGTTTTGAACCCTCTGAGGTCCAGTTCAACGCGCGCTTTCGGAGGCCTCACCTCAGGTACAGGCGCATTAACCTTGATTAAGCTAACACCGTTTCTACTGACTACGAGCTCCAGGTGCTCCTCAACGCTCTTCGGTAGAGTTGCAGTAGCAATGACAACGGGGATGTAGATGGAGAGTGATGCGGTTAAGTGTACAAGGGTTACCAGGGGGTTGAAGGCTTCGCTCGCGTATGAGTGCGCTTCGTCGAAGAAGACCACGGGTCTACCGGTTTTAACCAGAGAGGTGTACAGGCTCGCCTTCCTGGGGGTTCCCACCGACAGGACCCTGTAGACCATTTCATCGATCGTTGTAACCAGTACGTCTGCTCCGAAGGGCTTCCTGGTCAGCCTCTCAGTACAGTTGCTCCCTGTGCACTCGTAGATGTAGTGTCTACCACCGTAGTCTACTCCGAGAGTGTACTTCACTCCCAGGGTTCCCGATAGCTTTGCAAGGTACTTTTTGAACCTCACCACCATGTCCTCGATCAGAGCTCTGTAGGGCTCTACGACGATGACCTGCTTGCCGTGGAACAACCCCGGGAGAACGGATGCCTCGGTTTTACCACTACCCGTTTCAGCTCTGAGGATCAGAACACCTCCTTTCTCCTCCAGCTCGAAAAGCCTCTCTGCAACCTCCACTTGCCACTCGTAGGGTTCAAACCCTGTTACCAGCTTGAAGAACCGCCTGTAGTAATCCCCGCTCGGCTCAGCCACACCTACTTCACCCGTGCTCCGGCTTCACCCCTGATCAGCCTTTCCCTGATCAGCCTTCGCTTGTGGACAACGCTGGCGTGCACAATCCTGGTTGTGCAGGAGTCGGGCTCGAAGACGGCTCTCCCGGTTCCGCCGAGGACGCGTAGAGTACCCCTGCAGACCCGGTAGCTGAGGTCGAGTAGTACACCGTTCTCGAGCACTTCTCCGCGGAGAACGTCGCTCAGCCCGTGCAATACCACCTGTAACTCAACCCTGTTGCCCGTAAAGCCGATGGTCATGGAGAGAGGTAGGTGTGGTTCAACGGCTTCCAGCGACTCGGTGTCGTAGAGCTCTGCTTCAACGGTGTTCTCCAGGAGTGCCTGCTCGGTGAACCCGGCTACCATGTCTGCAACGTGGAGTACTAGGAGACCGTGGAGAACTCTCTTCTTCAGCTCGCTCAGCTTCACGTGTGCTCCTTTTGAATCCAGGTAGGACTTCGCCAGGGCCATGGTGTGCACGAAGCTGTCGACGTCTCTGACGTTGATGAAGTGGTGCAGTCTACCGATGGCTGTGGCAACCGCCACGTCCTCTACGCTGTGCTCGTCACCCTTGTTCTCGAAGTCTGTGAAGGAGAGCATGTAGGGGTGTCCTCTGAATCCAACCCTTTGCTCTCCTCCGCGTGCTTCAAGCCTCATTGTAGCCGGTTTGAACTTGTCGTGCACGAGTGCTACGCTCTTCAGGAGCCCGTGGTCCACGAAGAGCTTCTCCACAATCTCAGCTACAGCTTCCTGATGGCTGTCCAGCGCCACGGCTACAGCCTCGTAGCTCTCACCGGACAGTTTGCCGCGAAGAACCACGCGTGCAACCGGGACCATGTCTACATACCCTTCTCGGGCGCTTTTAAGTACTCGAGCCAGGACTTGTCGACTGCGTAGAGAGAACCGTCTCCCCCCTTGAACAAGAGCTTGTCGTCTAGGTTCACGTCCTCGGGTTTCTCAATGTAAAGGAAGCCTTTTTCAACGGAGATGTCTCGTCTTCTACCCGCTAGGGCATCCTTGGAGATTAGGCTTGAGACTACCGTCCTAACGGGTTTACTGGGCATTCTAGTAGACGGTATGACGAACAGTTTTCCGGTTTTCTCCGTTGCTGGTACCAGCACTTCTTCGGGCTTCACGGCTAGAAGGGTCTTAAGCCTCGATTTGTCTATGAACCATCTATCGAAAAGCAACTCTACTACCGATTCGAGCTTAGCGTCGTCAACCAGGATAAACCCGTGAAGGTGAGACACAGGGATATCGAACCTGACTTTAACCACATCGTAGGTCATATATCTTCTCTCCTTCACGCCGGGTATGGTTATTCTTGCACCGTCAGCCGCGGCGAAGAACCAGGTCTTTATTCCAACGTGGAGCGGCGCCAGGAGGTTCTCCGGTCTATAGTCTATGTACTTCAGCGTGTTCCAGTACTTCTCCACGAACCCCCACTTGGAGGGCTTTCCCAGTAGTGTTGCCTCGTCGTAGGCTCCGAGGGATACTGCGTTGAAGTGGTATTCAAGGTAGGGTGGTTTAGCACCCTTAATAGCTTCTCCTCTCTCGGCGATGAACCACTCAGCACGCATCCCCATTAGCCTTAGGAGTAGTCCTTTCCCGATGCGGCAGGGTGCGTAGTCCCCGTACACGTTCTTCGGGTTGACGGAGAAGAGCACGGCTCTCAGGAAGAGACCTGAGAGGGTTGAGGGGGGCAGGTGCGTGTGCGTGCTGGTCCAGTATTCGCGGATGGGGGATATGGGGAGAAAGGAGTGCGATAAAAAAAGAACCCTTAGCTTGTACAGCTTCACAGCCCCCCACCTCTACTTCTGCGTTTCTTTTGCTGTTTTCTGCTCTTCCTCACACTTTTCCTTGGATGTTCCTTCAACTCTGGGTATTTTCGGTGCATCTATATTCATCAGGTAGTCCTTTGCGAAATTCTCTGCTAGGCTCCTGAGGAACCTGTACGCTGTGTCCCCAATGAGCCTGCAGTATCCTTCGCTCAGCGCCTTGTTGAACACTTCGTCTGGGTTGTTAAAACCTCTGCAGATTCTCTCCTCGTCTACGCTGAGGGCTTTCCTTCTGAACTCCTCTAAAGCCGCTTGAACCGATAGTATCGCCGGCGAGATCACCACGGGTTCGGGGAGTAGCGATGCGCTCACGTCGACTACGATGACCTTCTCCTTGACATCCTTGCTCAGCCAGTAGGCTTCCAGCACGTCCATTCCCTTTGGGGTTCCTGCACCAGCTAGCCTTAGTCCCATCAGGAAAGCGTAGGCTACTGCGTGAGGCTCCATGTTTTTAACCCCGAGCAACGTGTAGCTACGGTAAACGGGTATGAGAACGTGGGGTTCAACGTACTCCTTGAGCCACATCGTCTGAGCTGTCTCTACTGCTGTCTCCTCTTCTTCTTCTCTCACCTCCTTCTCAACGCGTTCGAAGAACCTGTACTCAACGCGGTTCCTGCGCTTGATGAGTACTGATCTCGGCTGAATAGCTACTCCACCACCGTAGCCTACCCTGCCACGGAGGTAGAGAGTGGGTTTAGTCCACGTGGCGCCCCACAGGAAGGTCAGTATGTCCTTGGGGTCCGGTTTTCCGTTCGGGTAGGTGTTTGTGACGTCTATGCTTAGGTTGAAGAACTTATAGTACGGCATCTCTGCACCGCTCGATGCTCTCACCTTGGAGTAGGCTATGGCTCTTCTCTCTATGCCTCTCTGCTTGGTTGGACTATAGAAGGGTTTCTCTATGGTAATGTACTTCGTGTTTTCTCCTTCGCCGATCTCCACTTGTAGTGTGACCTTCTCCAGAACGTTCAGGCCTCTCTCGGTATGACTACCGAAGTACAGCTCCTGCGGTGCTTCTAGCACAGCGTAGATGGCCATGTTGACTAGTTTGCAATCGGTGAATAAGAGGTCGTCGACGAACTTAACGTCGATCTCCTCATCTCTCTTTCCTTTTCCGCTTTTTTTCACTGCCTGGTCTTCGGATTGATCACCCTCTTTTTTCTCCTTAGCCCTGGGCAACGGTCTCACCTTCCGACTGTTCTTCCCCACCCTCCTCCTTGGAGGCGATCTCCGGTAACATTATCATTAGTAGCTCGTATGCCTTAGTGAAGACCTTCCTGCCGCGGTCTTCACTAATTCTTATCTCAGCCGGTGGGATGCTGTCTAAGTAGACGTATATGATGCCACCTTCCTCGTAGTACCTGAAACCGTACTCGTCGAGTACTTCCTTAACCAGAGACCTGTCGACGAATTTAGATATTGCGACGGCGATCGGAGGGCTTGACAGCCTCTGGAGGGCATATGCTACCGCAGTCGACAGCCCGCCTGTACTGAGGGTATCAGCGAACTTTCTGAGCGTATACTTATCTGTCACAGCTTGCTTTAGGTGGTAAGCTAAACCTTCGGCTATTGATGCTATCGTGTACGCTACCCTTAGCTCCGTCTCCCTATAGAGGTAGGGGGTTATGTACCTGGGTATTTCCTTCGATACGTAGCTCATATCTCCCCCCTTTTCTAATTGCTTCAACAGGACGTAGACCAGGTAGGATATAAAAGCATGGGGTTCGGAGAGCATGTAGTTGATGAGTTCTCGTTGCACGGCTTCGTCGCGTAGAGCTAGTGGAAACGCGTGCGCTAGGAGAGCAAGCCTTTCAACAGCTACCTCGTTCAGGTTCTCCACCTGGAGCTTTGCCCTCTCCTCTCCGAAAGCGCTGTTCATCACCATAGACGCGGTTAACTCAGCTGGTTTCCTCGCCAACTGCTCTGCTAAGGCAATCGCGAAGTCCACCGTTGTACCGCTGGGAAGCCTCCTCTCGGCTCTGAAAACACCCAGCAAGCCGTTGAACGTGTACAACAGCGTGCTCTCACCGCCTTCGAGAACATAGTACATTGATAGGAGAACACACCTGAGGCAGATGCTTGCCTCATTGGATAAATCCGTCTTCTCCACCTGTGGAAGCCTGTACCTGCCAATACCCAGCTTGCCCGTAGCTGGGAAACTCGGTTCTTTTATCTCCGATCCACAGTAGCAACACCTTTTAGTGCTCCCGCTCACGTACTTTACGTCGTCGCTGAAAACCGAGGTCTTCCCGAGTTCCTCCAGAACCCTGGTCGTCTCGAGAGGTTCTACGTTTCCGTCTTTCCCTACGATAACTAAGTCGAGGTCTTTTACATATCTGTTCTCGAGCTCTTGAATTCTCTCGAGGATCATCTCCTCTATCTTCGAGAAGGCTTTAATGCTTTTCTTCTGTATAGCCCACTTGTTCGACTTAATGTCCTCGATGTAGTTTTTCACGTACTTCAGAGGTAGAATCACGGAGGCAAGCCCGGTCTGCTGTTTTCCTTCTCCACGTCTCCTGTAGAACACTAGTAGTAGGTCATCGTGACTAGCCCTACGGATTCTATCGATAAGCCTTGGTGCAAAGTACTGCTGTATGAACTCCTTGTACAAGTCTAGCATGAGCTCCTCTGCGCTTCTGCCGCTCAGCTGAGCTTCAACTGGAACCTCTACGTCTACGGTTCCAGAGGAAGGGGTGTAGTTCCTGATGATAACACCTCTCCGGAGATACGCGTACTGGGAGAACCTGTAGACCATGTACTTGTACGCGTTGGCAACAACGTCGTTGTAGAGGTGGATCTTCAGCAACGGTACCTTAACTGAGTACGCGCCCCCGCTCTCCCTGTATACTGGAACTCCGTAGAGCACAGGGCTCAGGCTCAAATCGAAGCCCTTTCCAGGTTGTTCTCCTCTGCTTTCAGACCACCACCAATGCAAATATATTATACGGGGAATTTATAAATCTTACTTTGATAGTTTAAAGTGGAGATCGAGCGTGAAACTGGTTGTGGTTACTGTTGGCTTCGAGGAGAAGCTTCCTCTGAGGGGGTTGCTGAAGGTTGGCTTGGGAGCTGGCGATGTAGTTATGCTTGTCTACTCGAGGACTGGTGGGGGGTTCGAGGTCAAGAAGGTTGAGAGAGCTGTTGGGGTGCTTAAGGAGATTATTGAAAGTACGGGAGCTAGGGTTGTTGAGGTGGAGGTGTCGGGGACTAGTTTCTACGATGACGTGGCGAGGATGCTGTGTTCCCTGAGGGAGCTGAAAGCCGGTGAAGTAGTAGCTGTGCTCGCAGGAGGTATGAGGCTTATTGCGTTTGAGGTTCTTTTCGCACTACTCATGCTCCACAGACACGGTAAACGACAATGTGCTAGGTGCAATGTGCTCCTGATGCGGGAGGATGGATTATACGATATCACTCTCCCCATTGAATCATTCTACGTGACTGTGCCAAGGACCGGGCTAGTCGTCATGAGAATTATAAATAATCACGGTGAAATGAAGAGGAGTCAGCTGGTTAAGGTGGCCTCACGCGAAGCCGGTTCATCGGAGTCAGCTGTGTACAAGGTCATCAAAGACATGGTGAAGAAGGGGCTAGTAGCCATTGAAAGTGAAAACGTAAAGCTCACGGAGATGGGGCGCTTACTCTACACACTACTCGGTGAACAAGCGTGAAGAGATACTTGTTTAAGACCGTTATTATCCTCGGGGAAAGAGATGAAGAAGTAAAGAATAAGACTAAACCAGAACTAGGAGACTTCTTCACCGGTAAACTGGTGAAATCCCTGCTGATAGACAGTAACCCGAGACTCAAGCCTTTCTTCGAGAAGACTTCGGGAAGCACTCCTAAGCTCATCCACGTAACCCCGCTCTACGTTGAGAGATTCGAGAGCGGAAAACTCTGCGTAAAGTGCGTGCACTCGTTCAGGGACAAGGCTGGCTTCGGTAAATTCAGCTTCTACGTTGGGTTCGTTGAGGCCGATGCGATGACTAGCCCAGCTCTGGACGACGTGTACACCGCGTTGCTGAACTTGAGTGGTCGCCACCGCTTCACAGCAAGAGTTTTCGACGTGGAACTGGTTTCCGCTGAATCCGTGGACGTGGACAAGGAAGCCAATGGAGCAGTAGAAGCTTTAATGAGGTCCGGCAAGATAAGAGTTGTGTTCTCATCACCAACACTACTTAGAGACCCCTTCAGAGTGGGGAAATATAAGTCTCTAACGCCCACACCGCTGAACATATTCTCCACGCCGGTCTACGTAAATCTATGCATAATGGGTAGGCTTAAGTGGAGGTCTTTTATTAAAACACTCATAGTTATCCACAGGCTACTCGGCGAGCCCTACTCAATCCACAGAACAACCAAGGTAATAAGAATCAAGTACGAAAAAAGCAAAAAACCCATACCAGCTCTAATAGGATACGTAAACCTTTACCTAAACAAACACTACCAAGACCACTACACAGCCAAAGGCATAGACACGAAAACATTACTAAAGGAAACATTCGCAACAACACTCACACTCGGAACAGGAACATCCAGAGCAACAGGCTTCGGACACACAACAATCACAACATCATCCGGCTCCTGATGATGCTTTATGGACTTTCCGGAACCCAGGCGAAAACCTTAAAAATCCACCACGTAGAAAACAATTACAGGAAGCAATCAAAAAAGACTGAAAGTGATTTGATGCATTCATGTAAAAAAGGTTTTTAACCCCTGATGCATATATGTGAAGCAATCAAAAAAGACTGAAAGACGTTCTACAATGGAACACGCTACTTCAACCTGGGCAGAAACCCAGCTACGATTGAAGCAATCAAAAAAGACTGAAAGTGTTGCAAACACGAGCTCTGCAGTAGTCGTAACTGTTGCAGTAAAATGCGAAGCAATCAAAAAAGACTGAAAGCTAGTGTACAGCGTAGACCAGTTCGTGGACATAAGAACGGACTTCGTTGAGAGAAGCAATCAAAAAAGACTGAAAGGGGTGTTTTATACCTTTGTCCGACATCGCGTCTGACGCTTTGACTCTTCGAAGCAATCAAAAAAGACTGAAAGTATCGCATTTATCGCATTTATCATAAACATTTATATACCCCTTCCACGATGAAGCAATCAAAAAAGACTGAAAGTAAACCTACGTGCTCTTCTCAGCGAAGACCTTGAGTAGCGCTAGAGTTGAGGGCGAAGCAATCAAAAAAGACTGAAAGTCCCCCGAACTCGAGCAACTGACGGAGGAACTGGACGTGGACTGGGGAAACGTGAAGCAATCAAAAAAGACTGAAAGAAGTATAGTAACGCGTTCTCATCTGTGTGATACCATACTTTTCTGTTCGGAGAAGCAATCAAAAAAGACTGAAAGTGCTGATATTTCGAATATTCGATCATAGTATGTACTACTTGATTCATCAGAAGCAATCAAAAAAGACTGAAAGATCTCTTGAAATGTAAATAAGGTAGCCTTTCGCGATGTTGAGCATTGAGAGAGAAGCAATCAAAAAAGACTGAAAGCCGCAAACCATTTTTCGAGCCTCTTGGCTATGGTTTCTGCGGAGACCACTCGAAGCAATCAAAAAAGACTGAAAGACGACGAGGGATATGAGAAGCTAAACACAATAATAGAGATGTTCAGAGAGAAGCAATCAAAAAAGACTGAAAGGGACGTGGACTGGGGGAACATAGATCCACGGGACAACGACATCCACGTGGACGGAAGCAATCAAAAAAGACTGAAAGATTAGACAAAAGTGAGAAGAGAGAAAGAAAGGAAAAGAGAAGAATGAAAGAAGCAATCAAAAAAGACTGAAAGCTTGCTGAGGCCCCCGAGGACTCTTTTTCTACTCAGACGCCATGGAGCGAGAAGCAATCAAAAAAGACTGAAAGATACTCTCACTCACTTATCTCATATCTCACTTTTGCTTAAAAGCTTTTCGAAGCAATCAAAAAAGACTGAAAGTCCACGAACGACCCCAGAGCCCCGAAGACGTCCCAGATGCTACTTCCACCTCTTGAAGCAATCAAAAAAGACTGAAAGGTGAGGAGGATCGATCGAGATGAGGCGAAAAAACTAGAAGATCTATACTGAAGCAATCAAAAAAGACTGAAAGGTATTTCAGCAACTTTCGCTTTAATCTCTTTTATCAATCTTCTACTACGTGAAGCAATCAAAAAAGACTGAAAGAAGTTGTTTCATACTCCAGTAATTTCTTTAACTCATAACAGACATAGCTGAGAAGCAATCAAAAACTGAAAGTGGCAAACTCATTGAAATGGTTACTAAAGCCGAGGAGGACATAGAAGAAGTGAAGCAATCAAAAAAGACTGAAAGTCTCCATATAGCTTCCTCAGAGCGATCAGTAATTTAACCCGATCCACATCCGAAGCAATCAAAAAAGACTGAAAGTCGTGAGAATACACAGCAACTACTTCGATCTCCACAAGAGACTGTCAGTGAGAAGCAATCAAAAAAGACTGAAAGTCATACCTGCGACGGTCTCAGTAGCTCGAAGAAGCAATTAAAAAAGGCTGAAAGGTAAGATTACTATTTTATCACCGAGACGAGTATATTGGTCCCGTGGAGGATATCGTGAGCTTCACGCGATCTCGTTGAGGTGAGTTATCGGCATACACTTGGGTGTTTATGAGGGGTGGCGCCGGGGGCGGGATTTGAACCCGCGCGGGGAGTGATATCCCCACTGGCTCTCAAGGCCAGCCCCTTAGGCCGCTCGGGCACCCCGGCACGTTTTCCCGGATTATGGTTTTAAGTACAGGAGGATATAACCTTTTTTACTCATAGCCTCCACGTAGCTGTATACTTTCTTTGCCCTTTCCGCGAGATACTTGCCTCCTTTAGCAATTACGAATTGTGCGAAACCATCTTTAGTGAGGTGTTCTTTTGCGCCAAGTACTATGTCTTCTACCACTTTCATACCGGCTGATAGCGGGGGGTTTGAGTATATTCCGTTGAAAAGTATACCTTTTACGGGGTCGTATCTGTCACCTTCGAGCACTGTAACCCTCTCACCAACATTATTTATTTTAGCGTTAAGCTTGGAAACCCTAACCGCGAGGGGATTTATGTCGGTCATGTACACCCTTAGTTTCGAATTAAGCCTCGCAATCGTGATACCTATAATGCCGTAACCGCAACCAACATCCAGGACTACTCCTTCCTCAGGCATCTTTATGTTTTCGAGTAGAAGTAGTGTTCCCTCATCCACCGATGAGCCGGAGAATAGGCTTGTGTAAGATACGAACTGTAGTGAAACGCCGTGTATAACTAGTGGAATTAAAACTCGCTTACCCGGCGTCTTCTTGAAGTAGTGCATTATGTGCCACTAGTTAGCGTTTTTAGTCTTCCAGGTTTTAGGGTACACATTACGCGGCATTATCACCCTAGTGGTCTTAGCGACGAGCCCCTTATCCATCTTAGCTATCTCCTCGGCGCTTCTAAGCGCCTTTCCAAGCGCTACGAGCTCTCCTTTAAGTGTATACATGGCGACGGTATTGTCCACTTCAACGTTCTTCGTTAGCATTGCAACTCCGGGCGCTGCCAAGTCTGCTCCGTGCGCAACAGCACCCACGGCCGTGTCTAGTATTATTATCTTGGGTAAGTGCGCTGTCGACACCTCAACGGGTAATACTATTTTCCTGAGGTACTTCTCGTTTCCCGAGGTCTTCCATAGGTAAACGGCCTCGCTCACCTCCTGGAGAGTCGTCAGTGTGTCGTCCTCCCTAAAGGGGCCTGTCCTGGTCCTCCTGAGCTCTCTCATATGTGCACCTATGCCCAATACCAATCCAATATCGTGTGCGAGCTTCCTCATGTACGTTCCCGGATCGCAGACAACCCTCAATAGCAAGTACTTGTCCTGCACGTCGACAATTTCAATATCGTAAATGGTCTTGGTTCTTATTACCCTCTTAACGCTCGACCTCACGGGGGGCTTCTGGTATATACGGCCCTTGAATAGTTCCACCACCTCTTCGATCCTGCTTCTTGGAACGTTCTCGTGTAGTTGCGCAACCATTACATACTCTTTAACGCTGTGTATGACACTGCTAATTACCTTGGTACTGTGGACGAGACCTACCGGTA
>JAWAXJ010000011.1:0-14079 GCA_038896955.1 Desulfurococcaceae archaeon | reverse complement strand
ATTACTGTACTTGTGTTGAAGGTCTGGCAGTATCTTCCCCTCGAAGACCTCGATTGGAGTCAAAGGAAATTTACTAAAAATACCATCTGACAGCAGAGCCTTCTTCACTATGGCAAATGCTTCCCTGCCCACAGCTAGATCTCTCCTAACTCCAATCACGATTAATCTCTCCCTCCTCTGCGGTGCTCCAAGCTTCGAGAAGTCCACCACACTCGAGAAGACTATCTCGTAGCCCTGCATGCTCCCGCTGTTGCTACTGCTGATCCCAGCGCTCTTCCTGACCTCGTCCCACCTCAGGTTCAGGTTCTCAAGGTCCTCGAGGATCGCTCTGTACGCCAGTCCCCTGTTCGAGCTTACTAGACCAGGGACGTTCTCGAAGACGAAGACCCTCGGCTGGAGCTGAACAAGCGCTCTGACGAAGTGAGCGTACAGCCTGCCGCGCTTGACCTCTATGCCTCTCCTGTCCCACTCCGGTCCCCGGACAACGGAGAAGTCCTGGCAGGGCGGTCCGCCTACCACGACGTCCGCGTGCATCTCCCTGAGCTCTGAGAAGTCCACGAGGGAAACGTCGCAGACCAGCGCCTCGCCGGGCAAAGCGGTGTGCAACTTGTTACCGTAACAATAGCTCAGCCTCAGTCCGAAGTTCCTCGAGTACGTTCTCATCGGCGCCTCCAGCACGTCGTTGGCGAACACAACCTCGAAGCCAACCTCCCTGAAGCCCCAGTCAAGCCCGCCAGCACCGGAGAACAGCGATACCACTCTAAGGCGGGTCAAAGCCTTCGCCGTGTTCGCACACGGTTTTTCACAAGTTTGTGAAAAGAAGCTGGGAGAAAAAATGAGAGTTGGTTTTACTGAGGCTTGGTTTTTCCGAGCTTCTCTTTGATTAGTGATCTCACGAGGTCTGATACGGTTGTTCCAAGCCGCGCTACGAGTGATTCAAGCTGCTCCTTCTCCTCCCTCGATAACCTCACTCCGATGAACTCTGTTTTCTCGGTGTCCTTGATCCTTATCTTTTCCCCGGGAACGTACTCTACTACTTCCCCGCCTCTAAGGGTTTTCATGATGTAGAGGAGGTACTTCGAGTTGAACCACGACATCTCTCTATCCCTGTGCGATGGGAGGCGCTCAACGTAGTGCTTGGTGAGGTAGGGTACTGTTTGGAGGTAGTCGTCGAATGTTACCTCTACCTCACCCGTGAAGTCAATGCAGATCATGTCCTTTCTGTACGATACCCCTACTATGCTCCCCTTCGACTTCAGGTACTCGATCATGGCAACCGCGTTCTCGTAGTTCGGAATACACGTGGATCCCACACCTCTCACCCTTTTATCTCTTTGTTAAACACCCCTTATAAACCCCCGTTTACACGGCTACGTCAATGTTCACGCCTTTAGTAGTGGTGCTTTTTCACAAATTTGTGAAAAGAACCTCAACTGGTTAACCCCGCTTTCCCGCGCCCCTTCCTCCTACTGCACCACTCCTTGACTATGTCTACTACTCCTCCCTCGCTGATCAGCCTGTCAATGATGTTTGATCGAAGCCTAGCGGTGATGATGGTTTTCCCGATGCCGATCCACTCTGATCGGCTGGTGTAGAATGGGATGAGGTAGGGTGGGCGGAGGCGGTTGATGAAGTGCTCGATGAGGCTCTTTGACCTTGCTTCACCGATGTATCGTAGTAGTATGTTCGCCACGCTTCTCCTGATCTCTTCGTCTGTTCCACCGCAGAGTATGAAGTCCATTTCGAGCTTGCTGTACTTCCTGTAGTCTCTTCTAACTACCTCCGCGCACTCCTTGTCCAGGTACAGCACCGTCTTTTTCCTTTTCATGCGCCCTCACCGTTTCACCTTCTCTTCTCTTCACAAGTTTGTGAAAAAGCACCGCTCTACTCCTTGCACTCTTCTACCGTGAAGAGGCCGTAAAGTACCTCGATGTTTTCTACTTTCCTTGCGTTCACCTTGACCGTGCCCGCGAACGTTATGACGATGACGTGGTCGTCGTAGGCCTCGATGACGGCGCAGTCAGTTCGCGCGCGTTGCTTGCACTTCTTCCCCTTCGAGCGCACTATACTCACCGCGCTCTCGTTTGAGCGATCTGTGGAGCTTTCTAGCCGTTGGAGCCGATACTCCGATCATCTCCGTGATGGTGTTGTAGGGCGTTCCGTGCGCGCGAAGGCAACCGGCCATCTTGTGCAGTGTCCAGTACTCCTGCTTCTCAGCGTGCGACGCTACTTCGCGTGCAACCCCCTCTGGTACTCCTAGTTCAACTAGTGCTTTCTCCATCGTGCCCGGCTCTGGCTTGACCGCGAAGAGCTTCAGCCTGGTGATCGCCTCCACCGCCCTCCCCACCCCATCGTGGCTCGCCCCCACCAGCCTCCCAATGGTTTTAACGGGTAGTGGTAAGCCCGCCTTCCTCATCTCAACGTACACTGCTACTAGCTTCTCGTCCTCGGAGCCTGCCGCAGACTCCCACAGCCTTCTAACAACTTCAACGATTCTACAGGGTTCTACTTCGACAACCGCCTCGATCCTGCCGAGGATGCTCACCCTTACCTCCCTCGGTAGCTTGATCAGCGGGGTCAGCTTGAGCGCGGTATCGGCCGCGTAGAGCGTGAACCCCTCTACCTCCTCGTCGTCTACCTCCGCGACCGAGTATACTGGTTCGCGCTTACCCGACAGCGTTGACCACGCTACGGCCGTTACGGCCAGCCCATCGAGCTTCCTCCTCCTGGGTGGGCGCGCTCTGAGCACCCTCCTACTGGACCCCGTCGTCAGGAGCCTCCTGATCTCCTCCTCGATCTCCCCGGGCGCCAGCCTCGTTTCGTTCTTGATGACGCTCTTGAGCTTAACCTTCGCTATCATCATCCCCGCCACCCCTGAGCGACTCCTCTAGCAGTTTCACCTTGCTTTCGAGGAGTTCCCTGATCTTCCGTAGCTCCTCAAGCGCTTCCCTCCTCACACTCGGCTTTCCGCGCAGTGCTCTATCAGTGTACTCCTCGATTGACCGCGCGGCGACCTCTACCAGGTCTATGTCCTCGACGTTGGTCAGGCTGAGCAGTAGTAGCCTCTCAGCGTGCTCGTAGCTGTAGAGCGGTCCCACATAGCACTTACGAACCCTCTTCGACCCCGGGTCGTAGTGAGCGTAGTACACGTACTCCCTACCACCACGAGGCTCAACGCACCTGTAACCTATGTTACCGCACCTAGGGCAAACGCTGTACGTAGTAAACCCCCTCCTACCCATACAACACACCTCACCTATCTCTCTTTTGGGGAAAGCCCCTTATATACTTTTCCTCTCTTTTCACAAATTTGTGAAAAGACCCCTAAAAGCTGAACCACTCAGCCTGAGAGAAAGGTATATAAGGGTGTAAAAGGTGAGGTAAGTGTGGTGAGGGAATGAGTACGCTCGAGAGGATAAAAGCCAGAACACTGGGTCTCGTTGAGGAACTGAAAAGGAGGAAGGTGATAGACCTCGGTGAAGCAGCACTCATAGCTGGCTACAGTTACTGGTACTTTAGGTTCTACATTGTTCGCGGACTTATGATGCTGTACCCGAACTGCATAAAGATCGAGAAGCACGCGTTGCACTGGGTCTGCGAGGAGAAATGACAATCATCGAGATGCGCGGCAAGTGCACTAAGGCTCGAGATGTTCCAGTAGAGGTGGAGAAGCAACTGAGGGAGTTCATCGGGGAGTTCGAGAGCACGGCGTGCTACATTCTCAGGCTCATCAGGCAGGCTTTCGCGGGCTACTACTCGAGCAAGTTGCTTGACAGCGTTCTCGAGGTTCTCGGAGAGCTGGTGTGGGAGGTGGCTTGCAGGCACTTCGGTACACCAATCAGAGAGGAGAAACCATCGTTCCCAGTAATACAGGTGTTCTCAACGGGTAGTTACAGAGTACTGGTAGTCTACGACGTGAACGAACAGTTGTTCAAGGTTGTCGTTGAAGAGGAGAAAGGGAAAAGGGGAAAAAAGAGGTAACTCTAGCTCTTTTTTCTGCACTACTCCTCCAGTAGCTCTACAACTGTTTTCTCGTCTGGTACCAGCTCCATGAACTCCTTGAACTCCTTGGATGATAGGTGTAGTGTGAAGAGGTAGTCGTGGAGGTTGTGCTTGTCAAGAGTGTGTAGCTTAGCCATCAGTACGTCAACGATGTAGTCTACTCTCTCGGCTCGCTCGGGGTACTTCTCCTTCAGCTTCTTCAACAGCTCGTTCAGCTTAGCAATGCTTACTGCTTTGAACTTCTCCATCTTCACATCTCTCACCCCTCTTACATTTCTTTGCTAAACCCCCTTATAAACCCACTACGCGGTTCTTCACAAAACTGTGAAAACCCCCGGGTCAAGCGTTAGACAAAAAACAAGCGCTCACACCAGCTTGAGAACACTCGTTATGCAAAACGATAGATTTATAAACCCCTGAAACATAGAGAAAAGTGAGGTGGGTGAAATGAGCGAAGAGAGAGAGAAAATTGAGAAATTGAAGGAGGAAGTGAAGAAAATCGAAGAAGAACTGAAGAGGATCGAGGAATCTACGAGCGCTCTCAAGCTCGAGAAAGTATCTGAAATCGTAAACAAACTGTCGGATCTCAGAATCGGATGGAAGAATGTGTACGATTGTCTAGGGAATAAGTGCGTAGTTGTTATCAGCGAATTTCATGAACGCGTCACTGTTGATGCACCAACGACCGTCACGATCAACGTGACCAAGTCTATGGCGCTCGAAAAAGTGTTCGAGATCGTGAGAGAGGAGATCGTCAAAAGACTTCCGGAGTTCAGTAGGTACACATCAGACATACTATCAGACGTCGTAAAAATGTACGTTGATGTGGTTGAAAAACCATTGTACGAGATGAAGTACATAACGAGATCACTTGACGAGATCAAAGAGAGGCTAGAGCGGGTAGAAGAGAAGATAGAGGAAATAGAGAAAGAAGAAGAGGAAGAAGAGGACTGCTGAAGTCTTAAATCCAATCTTTTTTCCTCTTTTCCCTTTTCTTTTTCCTTTCCTCTTTCTTTTATTTATATCTCATGTATTTTACGCGTGAGAGCACTCTGGAAGAGGCTTAGAGGTTTCTTTTCACAAATTTGGAAAACGACGAGAGGAGAGGAAAAAGGTTAAACAGGCTCAGTTTCAAGCTTCACAGCTTTAACTCGAACAAATCGAATAAACTTGTACTTTTTGCCGGTTCCCTCATCTACGAAGTCGTAGTCATCACCGCTTACCTGGATACACTCGGGAAATAGCGGCTTTATGCCGCGCTCGCACAACCGCATTATAATTGAGAGCGGTAGTATCGTTACAACCTCGTCTGCTTGATACTGCTTGATTAATTGTATAACGTGGTCAACGTCCTTGACGAATCCAGCGTACTGCAGGATCTGGACTTTCCCAAACGCTTTCTCTAAAGCATCAACTTCCTTTGGTAGCGGTGGATGACGAGAGATCCAGAGGATTCTCTTCACGACTGCACCACCTTCACCAGGAGTTCACGTAGCTTTTTCTTGAGCTCTATTGCTTCTTCGTCCAGGAGTGTTGAATCAACTCCGAGCTTGCGTAGGTCTACGCGGAGCACTAGAGCTAGCATTGGAATTCTCCTCAGCGCTTCGCGAGCATGCTTGTACCAGTACGCTCTATAGCTGTTGGCGTGGTACGTTTTCTCCCACAGCGTCCACAGACCTCCTCTTGGACTCCTCACTCCTTTTTCTGCGAGGTAGAGCAGTTCTCGCGCTATTTTTTGCTTCGCTGGCGCTCTCTTAAGCTTCCTCTCGATCTCCTCCTCGATCATCTTCTTCAGTCTTTCATCCATATCTCCTCTCACCCCTCAGCCAGGTTCTTCAACAGCTCCTGAAGCTTCTTTCTCATCGCTACGTCCTCGGGCGGCGGACTAGTCTGCGATATCTTGATTCTCACACCGAGCTCGGCTTCAACTGCTCTGATGTTCTGTCCCTGCTTTCCGATCAGCCTACCAACGTACTGCTGAAGGCTCTCTGGCACATGTATTACCACAACACCGCTTTCAACCCTCACTTCGCACTTCTCAACGATCCTCGCTAGAGTGCTCGATATCTTCCCGTAGGCATCTACCAAGCGCTTCTTTATGTCTACTTTCTGTGTGTAAGCGTATGCGTACTCCCAGAAGTTATCCTCAACGCTGGTCTTGATTCTCTCGGCATCTTTGCTTGAGAACCTGCCAACGAGCTTCAGCGTCTTCCCTGAGACCTCTACTGTTCCTTTGCTGGTGGTAATCGTTAGGGATGGTAGGCTTACCGACATATACACAGTTCTAGTAGCAGATATGTTGGCTACGTCTACCTCCTTCTCCTCGTAGCACTTAATTCCACCTCCATCTTCAATCCAGCACTTGGCGTTGAACAACGTGTTAGCCAAAAAATCAAGGCCATTCTTGATGTATAGCCTGTCAATGCTTATCCTGTTCATGTCATCTAACCTTCTCTCCCTCTCCTTGAGTTGCTCTTCAAAGCTGTTGAACTTCCGTGGAGAGCGGACGTGGTAGCCAGCGTACGTCCTGAAGACCCTGAATTCATCTAATCCATCTATGGCATCAAGAACCTTCTCTTCAGCACTAATTATTGATTTATCTATGTCTATGAAGAGGTTGCTCAATCGGTACTCCCTAAGCGCTCCAACATCGCCTCTCACGTCTCCTACGTACACCAACTCCCTCAGACCGTCTATGGCCACCGCCACCCAGCCGGTCAAAGGCAGGGAGGGTAGGAGCTCGTAGCCCACGTAGCGCGGCTTCTCGCCGCCGTAGCCAAGATCGATGCTGTGCTCGCCCAACACCTGCTCGAACAGCTTAAACGCCTGCTCGAGCAATATTCTGCTGTCCGTGAAGTAGTGGAGCGCAAAGGGTCTCACATACTTGTGAGGTATATCAGAGTACACGAGTATGTGCCACACGGCTCACACCTCCAACAAAATTGAGGGTTTTGCTTCCTCGATTCTCACACATCTAAAGCTCTTGCGGAGTAGCCCGTTGTCGGTCTTTATGAACACGAATGTTATATCAAGATTAGCAGACTTAGCTTGCTTCACAGCTTCCTCGCTTACTTCATCAATACCATCAGTTACCACGATGACCTTGTCGTTCCTGTGGTTCTTCACAGCATCTTCAAGTACATTGCTGATATTAGTACCAGAATCCGCCCTGATCTTCAGCAAGGTATCTATTAGTTGGCTGAAGTTTGTGATCGGGTCGTGTACTTCTACGTCGAACAACTTGAGGGTCATCTTTGCTCCAACCTTCTTCAGTTGATAGGCTAGCGCTAGCGCAGAAGCAACCGCAAAGCTGATTTTCGGCACGTGCTCATAACGTGTTGGAGACTCTCGATATACGATAGTGTCCGCCATAGACCCTGATTTGTCAAGGTAAACCACGGTAGGTGAAATACTGCCGTAGCGCTCGCTCACTCTAACTGTTCTACTTGCTACCTTGTACGTTAGAAGGTCGTCGTCTAGGAACTCGAAGGGTAGAACCGATGTAAGCTCCGACCACCGCTGTAGCTTCTTAACTCCCAACGGTCTTCCGCCAACGAGAGTTGGGTACTTAGCCTGCTTTAGATTAGGAGCTTCTCTTCTCAGTTTCTGCAAGAACTTGATCAAGTAGATGATTATGCGATTACGTGCTTTCTCTCTAAATTCATCGGGTTTCTCGAGTAGGTTGGCGACTGGTACACCGAGATGGCTGAATGACTCGATTGCTTCAATATCCTGCAGTACTTCCTCAGCTTCTTCTTCCAGTGTAGAAACTACTGCTTGTACTGCTTTGTTTGCTTCTGGTGATACTTGAGTATCAATTAGATTTAGAAGAGAGCCAACTGGGTCCTCCTTGTCTTTCTTGCTTAGTTGCGACTGCTTTAGTTGCTTAAGTTGCTCTCTCGACTTCTTAAACAAAGCGTTTAAGAAGTGAACGGTAGCGTACTTTGAAAGCATCGGGTCTCCTGCTACGGCAGAGTTTAGCTTTTTGTAAGCGTCTGTTTCATAGTAGCGCTCTAAGATTGTCTTCCACGCGGATTTGCTGTGTGGGTTGAAGACTATCTGAGACCACGGTTTGAAGTGAATAATAGAAGAATCCATTGCAATAGTAAAGGGAAGCTTCTTGTTCTCTAAAAGGAAGTTGCTTAGGACAGAGCGGGCTAGCGCTTTATATGTAACATTATTATAATCTTCAACAAGGGCGGGCTTCATCTTCAACCCCTCTTAAACTTCTTCAAGCTCTCTTCGATTCGAGTTATCTCCTGGACTAGTCTCTCAGCGTTCTCAATGATTTCTTTGATCTCGTCTTTGAACAACTCGACCCTCTCAGGCTTGGCAAATAATGCTTGAGCTACTTGGATGGCCTCCGCAGCGTACCTCTTAGCATTTGCTAAATCTCCAGCGACGGCGTAGTCCCTGGCCTTCTCAAGTTTTTCACTTGCTTCTCTTAATTCAGTGGGCATTAACGCATCCAGCGCTTTTCTATAGTTCTCTAGAGCTTCTTCGCTTGGAAGCACGTACTTCGAGACTGCTATAGCGCTTTTCCTTAAGTCAATGTTGTAGACGTAGGCATAGGTTGCTATCAACCTTGGAAGATGTTGTGGGCTAACGGCAGTCCTGTCTGAAACGAATATTCCGTGCTGCCTCAGCACTATTACTAGTTGAGACGTTATCTTAGCGATAGCACTAGCGTTTTGAACCATAAACTGTGTTACTTCATCATATATTCTAGATATGTTTTGGAGAGTAGCTATGGGTTTTGGATTGGAGTTCACTGTAATATTGTGTACAATTGCTTTCTCAAGTGCTGAAGCATCTATTCTTCTTACAAAGTGTCTAAGTAGAAATCTGTCATAGAATGCAGCTAGTTCACTATCGGTTGGTACTTCGTTGGAAGCCCCGTAGAGACTCCACAAAGGAATGTTGTACACGGTACCGTCAGCGTCAACGAAGAGTCTTTCGTTCATTATATTCAACAGTGTGTTCAAGGTCTCAGAGCTTCCTTTAAAGATCTCATCAATGAATGCTAACTCTGCCTCAGGAAGCTTGCCCTTAACATTTCTAACAAATCTTCCTTGTTTATAGGCTACTGGGTCAATAGCGCCAATCAGTTCATCGGGTACTGTATATTTGCTGAGCAAGTAATAGAAGAACCGGCATTGAACGAGCTGGCTCAGCCTCCTTATCAGCGCGCTCTTGGCTGTACCCGGCTCGCCGATGAAGACAGCATGGCTCTTTGTAAGTAGCGCTAGAACAGCTACTCTTGCTTCTTCTTCCCTACCTACGAAACCAGCCGCTAGTTCTGCCTCAAGTTTTCTAACCAAATGGGAGCCCTCGGTCATTAGGACATCACCTTCTTCAGCAATTCAATGTTCTTCTTCCTCGCTTCATCTGCTTTAGCCTTGAGCTCCTCTTCTCTCTTCTTCGTTACTTTCTCGTACACCTCGTAGTCGAAGTGCTTCTTTATGCTGTCAACTAAGATCTGCTTGAAGTTGTCTAAACGTAGCGCTACTAAAGCATCCAACTCAACCCGGACTAGTCCCCACTTATCCACAAACTTCTTGAACCTCGAATCTCTCTTCAATTTCTCGAGTTCTTCAGCAGACTCGGGAGTACATGGTAGGTTAAACCTCTCGATCTGCTCACGAGTTACAGCTACTTTCTCAGCTTCGAAGTCTAGGCTTGGCTCTATGTACTTAAGTCTCTCAACGTAGTCCCTAGCGATGTCCTCTCCACTAGGGTCGAAGTCAGTAATTATCAGCAGAACAGCTCTGTAGCCGTCCTCGTTCAAGCTCTTGATCTCCTCCGCTAGCTTGATCATGTCTGTAGCGCTATCGTAACCCCTTGAGAACACTATCTTGTAGACGCCGAACTCGAAGTTCTCCCATACAATTTTCTTCATCAGCTCATATTGAGCCTCCTTCTCAACTAATATGATAACTCTCTTCTTCTGGTCCTTCCACGGATTCATCGAGTACGTTGCGTAGTTGTTGAGAATACTTTGAACTAACTCTTTCAACTTCTCCTCGCTGAGCTCCTCGGGATAGTGCTCTAACTTCTCGAGATGTATAGACGCGCGAGTTACGTCTCTGATCAAGTACGCTGGAAACCTCTTCTCATATCTTGCTTTGGCAATGACCTCAGAGAGCCGTTTGTAAGCTGATCTCGTGTTAGGCAGAATGTTCTTGCTGACAAGTATGTAGAACAACCCCCTCAAAGTTACAGCTATGTTGTTCCTAGCGTAGTAGTCTTCTGCTTCTTTCATTGCTATCTCTATTAGTGAAGAGCTCTTCATTCCCAAACCACCTCATCAAAAGCTCTAACATTCATTCTTGCTCGAGCTACTGCTTCAACCCAGCTCTCAGCCTCGTAGATGAGGCCGCCAGTTAACGGATTCTTCACTTCAACAACTACGTAGCCTCCACAATAGAATATCCTTTCTTCGTAACCACTTATTTCTGAGTAAACTCTGTAACATAGCTTCATCTTCCCGCACCTTGGGCAAACAGCATAGTCGTAGCGTTCTCGTATTTGAACCACTAGAACATCACCTCGCGGGTCACCGGTGGAACTTCCCTGTACCTCCCCATGCTGAACTGGAACACTCTTATCTTGAAGTGACTGAGACCAACTAATTGCCCTAGTTGGAACGCTAATGCTAGCGGTCCTGACAACACCAGAATAACTTCCTCACCGCCCTGAGCGGCTTCCCTGATGGCCTTGTACGCTTCCTTGAGGATTTTTGGATATTCGGCTTCAATTATCGGACGCGGGTAGGAGATAACGGCAAAGGGCTCCTGCTGGAACTGCGCTTTAACATCCTCCACTATCGGTCTACCGATCTCGAGAACGACTATCCTGGCCATCACTCGACCACCTGCCTCTTCATTTGCTCGAGCTGAAGCTTCAGCTTCAGTTGCTGTAGTTGCTCTCTGAGTGCTTGTAGCTCCGCCTCCTTCTGTTTGATCAGCTCTTCTAGATTTCTCACCTTCTCCTCGAGATCCGCAACGACTGGCGATACTTGAGTAGCAGTAGCAGTAGCTAGAACCGTATTGAACAGTCTATCAAACTCATCAGTAACGACTGGGAGCTTTATGTAGAGTCTGACATCCGCTCTTCCCTTACCCCACTCCTCGCCTTTAACGTACATGTACTTCTCAAGCAGCGGTACTTTTGCAGCTATACGCTTCTTCCAGTCGAAGCCGATAGCCCATGCTTTTGCTCTTCCAAACTTAGCGCCAGAGTACGGAGTATAACACGTTATTATGCGGATGGCGTAGGCCTTCGCTTCACCAACCAGCCTCTCGCGATCACCTGTGTATACTTCATATGTAATCTCTAGCTTCTCTACTTCACCATCTCTTCCAGTTACATCTTTAATTACCACTAGAGACTCTTCAAGCAGTTCATGCTTTAGCTCTACATCTGTTTTACTCATGTTTTTAACGTAGAACGTTGCAACAACGTCCTTCGGCCTCTTCTTCACGTATACCTCTCTTGAACTTGTTATGAATATCGGGTACTCTTTTTGGTCAGTATCAGTGTAGAACACCAGGTCTTCCGCAGTTGCGGCTATTCTTTGAGTTGCGCTATTAGAACTACTCACGCGTACCACCTCCCAAACACCACAAGACTTTGGGTGGGGGATATGTTTCCCATTTTTCCCACCAAGCATATATTTCCCAAAAGGGGTTAATAAGTTTTTCTTCTGGAGCTGATACTTGAGTATCAATGGAGCTCTGTTGAAAGAGTGCAGTGCTCTGAAGAAAGCTTATTGAAGAAGGTGTTTTGGAGAAATGGAAGCGGAGTTTTCTTAGAATTGTGTTCGGTCATCGAGCTGCTCTTCAGCTCTCTTCAGTTTACGTGTCTTTCAATTCTTACAATTGCCTTCCTCAAACATGTAATTAGGAAGCGGGGGCTTAAAAGCTTGCCTAGCGCTGTGGATCGGTTTCTAAGCACGATGCCTGGCAAGCGGAGTTGCTTATTATGTAGAGCGCGCGGTTGTACATGAACACGCTGTTGATAGAGCCCTGCACTACTCTTTGCAGACCCAGTACAATCTTCCTTTCTCAACAACAAGGCAATTTGAATATAGGTATTTGAGTATTGGGAGAACAGTGTTTTTAAAGTACGTTGGACTATAACCGCATAAAATGCCTGCTACAAACGCTTCAACGCTCTTATTCTTCTTGAGATAACCGAACAGCGGGCGGCACTTCTCAAGAATCCTTCTCACAAACGGGTTTGAGGATATATCTATCTTCTCCTCACTCAACTCCACTCACTATCACCTAGCATCATATCCAACAACGCCTCTCGCTATATATAATATATGTGCCCACGCCTGGGGGGAGACATAAAAAACCAATCGCCCCCCAAACCCCCCGCGCGCGCACGTTATTTTGTGGATGGGGCCTCTGGCCGCATAATATATTTCTCCGCGGGCGCCCGCGTTGTTTTCCGCTTGTGTTGTTGTTTGCCCTGGGGGGAACTACTGCTTGCTCTGCAGCAGAGCGCGCTCTGATGAATGAGTTTTTGAATGCGTTGAGTTGTCGAGCGCTAGTTATGCATTGATCATTCTTAAGCAGTTTTTGTGAATAATTAACAAATGTATTTAAACTATATAATATTATGTGAAGACATGCCCGGGCCCTCCGTAGTACGCGCATGTGTGGAGAAGATGTTGGAAGTGAGTGATACTTGAGTATCAAGCTGTGTAAAAAGTGCAGTTAACTCGTGGTTAACTACGCTAGTGTTCATGCATGGCTTCGGCTGAGAGCGCTTCACTGATTAACGTGTATAACTCTGGGTCCTTCTCTTTCAGTTTAGATAATCCGAAGCCTTTGAAGCCGTGGACTCTAGCGCTTTTAATAACCGAGCGTGTCCATGAGTCGTAGACCTTAGAGCAATTATTGTGGTTTCTGCACGAGTTATCCAAGAACTCTCTACATATCTCGAGAACCTCCTCCTCACTCTTATTATTAATATTAACTAGATATGGTACCAGTACATGAAGTATGAAGCGTTTGCGCCCATCTGGTAGTCCTTTCTCAACCACGTTCCAAACCCAAGACCTCTTTCCAGCAGAAGCTGTGATGACCCTTGGCTTAACGACCTGGGGGACTACTACCTTGACTATCTTCACTCTCTCAGGGTCAAGGGGCTTGAGCTCAGCCCAGCTGAAGTCCTCCCACGAGAACTCTCTAGGATATATTATTCTACAGAACCTAGCATTGTTCTCCTTGATGTTGTAGGTTAAGGGTACTCTGTCAACGCGGTTCCACTGAAGCATATTCACATCAACAAGCTTCCTCTGATCCACTGTCATCTCATTGTACAGCTTCTTCCACAGTAGCTGGTAGACCTCCCAGTCCACAGGTTCTGATAGAGGAACAACAACATGCGCTCCCTTGAAGCCAGTTATGAAAACTATGGGAGTAACACTGTATTTATTATTAAGGTATTCAGCGAAGCTGAGTGCTTGTGATACTGCAGTATCAGGGTCTTCTTCGCTGTCGAAGTCGAAAGCAAGCCTGTCGTAGAGCATCTTCTCGAGCACCGGACTAGTCAGGCCTGGCTCAGTGAGAAAGCCCACTCCCATGAAGAAGTTCCACTCCCTCAAGCCTCTAGTGGATTTAACAAACGTAGACAGGTAGGTGTCCAAGCCGCGGAGCCAGACAACACCCCTGTCCTTCACCTTCGCAGTAGCTGGGTCTCCCCTGCAGATGAATATCTCTCTGAACTCAGCTTGACCCGTTGAACCCCTGAAGTACTCCCTTAGGAAACTAAGAAACACCTCAAACCTACTCACAATCACCACACCCTACAACATTCTGTACAGTAAGACCTTTGAAAAATGGGATTACTGGGACCACTGAATTCAAACTTATTACCCCCATAGGGGGGGTACTTTTGCAGAGGGGTGGGGTATAGGGGTAAAAAAGTTGAAACTCTGTAATCACAGTAATCCCAGTTCCCCAATGTGAACAGTAGCGAAAAGTTTATAAACTCTGCTATTACTGCTATTACTGATTTTTGAGTCTTTACCCCCACATAGGGGGGTGGGGTTGCAGAGGGGGT
>JAWAXJ010000010.1:0-14304 GCA_038896955.1 Desulfurococcaceae archaeon | reverse complement strand
TTCGCTAGAAGCAGCCCATACATTCCAAGCAGGATTATCCACGCGTACGAGGACTTAGCTGAAGCGTATCACGAAAGCGATCTAGTACCACCAATGGAAACGCATAACTATGGTTACAAGGAGTGGATAAAGAGCTTTGTGATAGCTCTAGCACTGAGCGACTGGATATCGGAGAAGAGAGAAGATGAAATTTACGAGAAGTACAGCATAGGACCCGGAGACCTCTACAACATTAAGGATACTGCTAGCTGGATCGCCAGCTCTCTAGCTAAGATCTCGGGGATCCTCGGAGACGTTGTATACCATAGAGAATTACTAAAGCTCTCACAGAGGTTAGATAAGGGAGTTAAACCAGACGCGCTTGAACTAGCATCACTAAGGTACATTGGTAGAGTTAGAGCAAGAATTCTCATCGAACAAGGCATTAAAACCTTGGAGGACCTTGCTAAAACTCCGCGTAGAAAACTACTTAGTTTACCTTCATTTGGCCCCAGAGTAGTTGAGGAGATATTCAAGCAACTTGAAGAAATGGGTTACAAGCCCTCGAGCTAGTATAATGAGTAATTTAAACCCCTCGTAACTTAGTTAAACTAGATGCCGCCGTAGCTCAGCCTGGTAGAGCGCTGCCCTGGTAAGGCAGAGGTCCCGGGTTCGAATCCCGGCGGCGGCTTCAACACAATGTTCTATTCTGCTTAGAGCGTGGTGTTCAAGCAGTTGTTGGAACTGTTTTACGGGATAACTCTTCTGACCCTAACCGAGTTTTCGTCGCAGAACTTTTTCGCCTCCTCCGAGAGCTGAACATCCCTACCGTAAAGCACTACGATGGGTTTAGCTTTCAGCAACTTAGCTTTCTCAACGTGTACTTTTACATCTTCAACCGAAATTTTGCCACTCTTGCTGAACACCTTAATCGCTAGTACTTCGTTTCCTCTACGTGCTACGATATCGATTGTTCCATACCTCGTGTTGTGATTCAGCGTAACCGAGTACCCCGCACCAACGTAGCGACCAGCAACTGAACCTATAACTCCGTGTTTCCTAGCTAAAACGCTCATTATATAAGCCTGCTTTGCGGTAGGCATAGTAAGCACCCAGATTTACAGCTCCAGCTTTCAGTCATTAGTTGAATGTATTTGGGGTTTAAAGAGGTTTCAATAAAGCCTCCAGCAGAATTAAGCGTAAGGGCCCGGGCCGGGATTTGAACCCGGGACCTCCGGGTACCTGCCCCCATCATCTCGGGGGTCCACAGCCCGGCGCTCTACCAGGCTGAGCTACCCGGGCCACTTTGGGGAATCCACGTGGCCTGAGCTCATCACGAAACGCAGATCGGGCCCGTTTCTACTTCATACTTCCAAGGGTTAATAATCCCTTAAAGACCTAGCACTAGTAGGGTGCATCAAGTGTCTTCCTCGAAGCCGAGAGAGGTCTACTTACCAGTTCACGTGCTTGATTCATGCAACGTTGTGAGCGAATGCAACTACTACGAGGTTGTACGAATCGAGAAAGAACACGAGGTGGTTTGCATTGCTAAGTGTAATGCCATTAATCGCTACTTGATCAGATCGTCAGCGAAGAAGTGCGTTGATTACTGGAGAACCTGTCCCTTTAAGCTTTACGTTGATTCTCAACTAGCTTAAAGAGCCTTAACCTACCAATTCTCTTCTCCGCAACTACTCCCTTGGCGATCAGCTCCTCTAGGATTCTCACGAGAGAGTAGTAGTTCAATCCTGTCTCCTTCCTAATAGTGTTTAAGTTACACTCACCATACTTCTCCAATGTCCTTATGATGATCGAAGCCTTGTCCACCTTTCTGCTAGAAGCCAAGTTCTCGCCTTTTCTTCACTAAATCTGCTACATACTTCTCTAGGACATCGAGTGGACCGTAGTGTATCGAGATAAGCGTTGTACGTCCACGGTAACCCTTTCCACTAGGAGAAACCTGCACGATGCCTGCTTTGCCTAGATTCTGCACGTACTCGTACAGCTGTGTATGTTTTCTCGGTAATTCTCCAATCATTTCACAAACCATTTTGTATTCTTCTTCAACTTCTCCCATTTTAACCTCTCGCTTACCTGTTCTTCTTAGTAGTCTAATGATGCTCAGAAGAACTATCAATTCATGCAGTGTACTGAATTTTAATGCATCACTCATACTCACAATATCTCTAGACAAGCTCATAATAGCTTTCCTAACGTGCTCAAGCTCTATTCTTCGCCTCCCTTCCTTCTCCGCGATGTCACCTGCCATTAGCAGTATTTCGAGCGAGTGTCTAGCATTACCTCCCCCACCCTTGTCTACACCCTCGTAGTCAGCGATAAACCTTAGTACATCCTTATCGTAAGCTCCATCATGTAGCGAAATACTAGCTCGGTAGTCTAGTATGTCAAACAACTGACTGGATGTGTACGGGTCTAGCTTAATCACGTGTCTAAGCAAATAGCCCTCTGTAACAGGGTCTAAGAAAGCTAATTTTGATGCATCAGAAGCTATGAATATGAAATTCAGTCTTTTAGTACCTTCGTGTACATCATACGATCTCGTAATGAAGTACACGGCTTCGCTTCCAGACACGTTTGCGAAGTAGTGAAACTCATCCAGTGCTACTATTACGTAGCTATCAGACTCCTCTATGTAGGATAAAACAGCATCGAACATTTCTTTAGCCGATAACCCTCTAGGGGGTAGTGGTATAGCGAGTTGTCTTGCTATATCGTACACGATGTTGAACAGTGTTCTATTCCTGTGGCAGTTCACGTGAACATAGGATATACTGTAGCCCTTCTCCCTAGCTAACCTCGTAAATGTTTTACCAAAAAGCTTCGATAGCGCTGTTTTTCCGGTTCCTACTCCCCCTATTATCAGAACTCTTTGTGATATACTTCCAGGACTCGTTATAAGGTGTTTGAAGTAGGATACGAGGCTTCTAAGCTCATTCTCCCTATGTGGGAGCTTGTCTGGTAAATGCTCAGGCATAAGGCTCTCTCTGCTCTTGAATATTGATGGTCTACTCAACTCCTCCTCTATGATCCTCCAGGTGTCGTTCACTATCATTGTTACACCGAAACTTTCACTCATCCATACATTAAGCTAGCCTTAAAAACGGGGTGACAATCACCTAATCCAACATAAACTTTTGAATCAAGAAGTTCAACGAATAAACAAGTTTTTGCTGTAGAATCATGTTTTACCCCAGACTTAAGCAACAGGCGACTAAACAAGGCGAAAAGCCCTGAGCTCGCTCCCCGCACGCCTCTGGACTTAACCTTCAGTTTAACCAACCTTGTTTTAACTATGCTAGTTAGACAGGCTTCAACCACGGATGGATCCAAGGGGTATTCAAGTACACAGTGTACGGGGATAATGTTCTCAACGAAACCGTATTCTCTGAAAGAAGCGATTCTGTAGGCTTTATCTACATCAATTGATGTATAGACGTAGATCAAACCACTGTACCTGGATTTCTCTGCTTTCACATCGGGATCCTTGGAAAACAGAACGTTACAAACTTCGTGTATGCACAGTTCCTCGTTTCCAGCTCTGCAGGTTACAATTAGCCGTGGTTCCATAGTCAATGCTTTTACACCATTATTGCTTTAAACTAAGCAGTAAAAATCACAAGGTGCCCACGTTCTATGCATGCGGAGAAGAGCAAGATGTGTATAGACTTCAGAAATATCGCTGAAAACACAGCTGACATGCTAAGAAGAATCTCTGGTAGCCCTTATTACTCGGAAGTTGTAGGTACTAATGTAACAGGAGATATTTCGAGAAGAGTTGATATTGAAGCTGAGAACTATATTGTTGACGAAATTAGAAAACTCGACTATAAAGCGTGGATTGTAAGTGAAGAGCGTGGAACTTGGAAACTTCACGAAGAACCAGACATAGTGGTTCTCGTAGACCCCCTTGACGGTAGCTTGAACTACTACCTGGGTATACCATTCGCGTCTGTATCCATAGCTGTCTACAAGAAAAACTCAA
The DNA here is from genome assembly GCA_038896955.1 of Desulfurococcaceae archaeon. Lineage (GTDB taxonomy): Archaea > Thermoproteota > Thermoprotei_A > Sulfolobales > Desulfurococcaceae > UBA285. The sequence goes on along the minus strand of JAWAXJ010000010.1, from coordinate 10,322 downwards.
GGATCACTGAGCCCTTCTACGGTGTTGTTCGCAGCATTTTCTCTAATGATGTGATCGAAGTATGCAATGGTGTTGTTCTTTTAAACGATGTGCCCATTAAAAGTAACCTAAATAGAGGGAACGATGTGATCTCAATTTACGCCGAAAAAGCTCACCAAGTTAGTGCTATTATCAATAAGTTAAGAGAAAAAAGTTCTAGCGTAAAAACGCGAACAATGGGTTCAGCTGCTCTTGAAGCCGCCTATGCTGCTCTTGGTTTAATAGGTCACTTCGTACATATCACAGGTAGAATTAGAACTGTGGATATTCCCGTTGGGCTTGCAATTGCATTTATACTTGGTAAGGAGGTTTACACGGATCCTCACGTAGACACATTGGAATTGATCAGTGTGCAAACCATTAGGAAGGTTGTTATAACAACCAAAAGCAGTGGCTTAATTGAAGTTGTAGAACAACTTGAGCTATAGTGTTTCAAGAACACGGCTAAGCTTACTCGAAAGTACTTTAGCACCAGTTTTCGTTATTAGAACGTCTTCTTCTATTCTCACACCGTAGGAACCTGGGATGTAAACTCCTGGTTCAATGGTGAACACCATTCCGGGTTCAAGAGTTTTCCCTGATAATGGTCTTAGGAAAGGTGGTTCGTGGACAGCTACTCCTATACCGTGACCTAGTCCATGTATGAATTTTTCCTTTAACCCGTACTTCTCAAGAACCGCTACTGCAGTATTGTACACCTCCTGTGCCGTAACACCAGGCTTCGCGTAGTCTATGGAGGAGTTAACAGCTTCTATGAGAGCTTCCAGAGCTTGTTTCTCCTCATTCGTGATTTTTCCCCATATGATCATCCTTGTTATGTCGCTACATCTTCCTCCATATTTAACTCCAACATCCACGAGTACAAGGTCATCTTTTTTGAGAGGTCTTGCTCCTGGTGCTGTGTGAGGGTAAGCGTTATTTGGTTTAAATGCTACTATGGGATCGAAGGCTGTTTTTTCAGCGCCGTGTTTTCTCGCTGTGTACTCAAAAACTCCTGCTAACTCCAACTCTGTTACACCTTCGCGTAGCTCTGCTAGTATGGCCTGAATACCTCGCTGCGTTATTTCTATTGCTTTTTCAATAGCCTTTATCTCGTGCTCCTCCTTTATTGCTCTGAGGTTCCATATATCCTCTGACACGTTTAACACACGTTCATCCAGAGCTCTTGCAATGGTTAACTGTAGTGGTCCCGGGTGATGAACGTCTGCACCGATCTTATCCTTATTCTCTGAGTGCTTAGCAATTATATCCTTCCAATCTAGTTCAACGATGGGTATGTCTTCTGGTTTAATTGTTTTTGAAACCGCGTAAACTTCGACGGAGTCCGGTAAGTTAACCCTGTACCTATGGTATTCTAACACAGGCACGTATAGGTAGGTCTTATTGTCCATTCTACTGTGAATCAGTAGTGCTACTATATCTCCAATTGAGGGTATGCCTGTGAAGTACTCTATGTTGTCCGGTGCGTGAATGATGATCAAATCCAGGTTCTTGTTTTCCGTCAGTTTCTGCAGTTTCTCTAATTGATGTTTCAAAGGGTCTCACCGGTAGGATTAAAAGTAACTTAAGAATAATAAGGCATTGTTGGTAATCTAGGAGTCCGGTGCACTGGATGACCACTGAGCAACTGAAATGCCCTAAAGACGGAAACCCACTAGTATTAATCTACGAGTCCGAAAAGCTCTCGAATGGTTTAACTAGAGTAACGATGTATTATAAGTGCTCAACGTGTAATTACAGGAGAGATCTTGAGAGGCTTGAAATAGAAGTACTGAAGGACAATGGAGCTATAAGTATCAAGAGGGTTCTGCTTTACTCTTAGTTCCCTTTTTGCTCTTCGCAAGTTCTCTTACGATCTGCTCTACTAAGCCTATTACAGATGGTTCTGCTTTTACCGCGTAGTGTTCCTCGTCACGAGGTTCCACAATAATCACTCCATTGGCACTTTTGCTTTTATCCAGAATTCGCGATACCAGTTTACTAACACTACCTGATGGTACAAGTACCGTTTTAGCTTGTTTGAGCTTAGGAGTATTTTCCACGGTTTCACCAGCAAGAACATGTTTAACTACTTTTCTCTTACCAGACGTTATAACGTACTCTAGTTTACTGCTAACAAGTATCCACTTTCCGTTCCTAAGCTTCACGTAGATTCTCATCGTTTACACCGTAGCTTCTTGCATGATTACAATCTGGTGTTTCCTAAAGAGCGAATACCCTAGATTCAGGATATTTTAGGAAACTATTAAGATATATTGTATTGGGATGACCTAGCAGGAACGTGCTGACGTATGATGTAAGGTGGAGCGACGGGGACCGCGAGAACTGATCTTATAGAGCACTATTGTTATTCCATTTAGCCAAGGAACATGAATGAAAAAGCTTAGTTCGCGGCGATAATTCAAGAGATATTTTCATCCCTTTCTTCCTACTATCTCTTACGAATCATTGATTACTAATTCGCGTTTAACGTCTCCTTGCACAGAGTACCTTGGTTCCTCTGATCACCATGCTCATCGATCAGCTCAAGGAGTGCAAACACTTAGTACGCTTTCAGTCTTTTCAATATTTCTTCAACTACACTCTACCTCTCCTAGCGAGAATCAAGACACGTTTGCGGATTATACAGGTAATTCCGGGGTAAAGCTGCGATTTAATATTTTAGCTGTGCTGAATACACTTAACTATGGTGTTCAGCGTGAAATACCCTGATGTCGTGAAAGAAGTGGAGAAAATACTGTGGCCACGTCCACTAAAACTGTTTACAGCTGGTCCTGTTGCTTGTTTTCCAGAAGTTCTAGAGATTATGAAAGTACAGATGCTAAGCCATAGATCTGCTGAGTACAGATCTTTACACAGGGATACCGTTGAAAGACTTGCCGAGTTCTTAGAGGCTAGGAGATCAACCGTGCTGTTAATTCCAGCTAGTGGAACCGGGTTCATGGAGGCTAGTATTAGAAACGCTGTCTCGCCGAAGGGTAAGGTACTAGTTACCATTATCGGAGAATTCGGTAATAGGTATAAGGAAGCCGTGGAAAGGAACGGTAGAGTGCCCATTGTCCTAGAGAAGCCCCTGGGTAAACCTGTTCTCCCTGAAGAACTGGACGATGCTTTGAAGAAGAACCCGGATGTCGAAGCCGTAACCATAACCTACAATGAGACCAGCACTGGTGTTCTGAACCCGCTTAGGGAACTAGCCAAGGTTGCTAAGGAGAGAGATAAGTTGGTATTCGTAGATGCCGTGTCAGCGATGGGGGCTGCAGAGATAAAGGTGGATGAATGGGGGTTAGACCTAGTGTTCGCAAGCAGTCAGAAAGCTTTTGGATTACCACCAGGATTAGCTATGGCTGCTGTAAGCGAGCGTGTTTTTGAAGTGGCCAAGAAGATCCCGGATAGAGGCTTGTACTTTGATCTCCTGGAGATCAGAGAGTTCCTGCAAAGAGAGTGGTCTACGCCAACTACACCACCAATACCGCAGATCGCCGCGTTAAACGTGGTTCTCAGAATCATTGAACGCATGGGTGGAAAAGAAGCATGGTTAAGAATGTACACTGAGAGAGCTGAAAAGATAAGAAAAGGTGTACTAGATCTTGGACTTCAGCTTTTCGCAGAACCAGGTTACTACAGTCCAACTATAACAGTGGTTTACAATCCACCTGGAATTAGAGGACCGGTAATCTACGAGGAGATGAAAAAACGTGGTATAGAGATCGCGAGAGGATATGGTAAAGTTAGAGACATTACGTTCAGAATTGGGCACATGGGCTACATAACCGACGAAGACATAGACCTGCTCTTCAGCAACCTCAGAGAGGTGTTAATAAGCCTTGGACATAAGCCACCGAGTTAAAGGGTTTATACAAAGCACAATGTTGTTATAAAACACAGGTGAAACCCATGGTAAAGGTTCTAGTTGCTAGTAGAATTCATGAGAAGGGAATAGAGCTTCTGAGAAGATCTGGAGTCGAAGTGCTGTTTAAGGAGGAACCATCGGAGGACGAGCTTATCAACCTTATTAAGGGTGTTCACGGGCTTATAGTTAGAAGCAAACCGCTTGTAACTAAGCGTGTAATTGAAAGCGCTGACAGCTTACTTGTAATAGCACGTGCTGGTGTAGGAGTGGATAACATAGATGTTGAAGCAGCTAAAGCTAAGGGTATAGATGTGATAACAGTACCTGAATCAACCACGCAGAGCGTTGCTGAACTAGCCATTGGTTTAATGATAGCTGCTGCAAGAAAAATCGCATACTGTGACAAAGAGATTAGGAAAGGCAAGTGGCCCAAAAAGTACGCTGAAGGTGTAGAACTGTACGGTAAAACCCTGGGGATCATTGGAGCTGGTAGAATAGGTTCAACCGTTGCAAAAATAGCCAAGCATGGTTTTAACATGGAAATAGTGTACTACGACGTAGTCAGAAACTACAAGCTGGAAGAGGAGCTTGGAGCAAAGTATGTTTCCCTCGAGGAGTTGCTTAGAACATCAGATGTTGTAAGCATACATGTACCATTGCTTCCAGAAACAGTACACCTAATCAACGAGGAAAGGCTAAAGTTGATGAAGAGGACTGCTATATTAATAAACACTTCTAGAGGACCCGTTGTAGATACCAAGGCTCTCATCAAAGCTCTGAAAGAAGGCTGGATAGCTGGTGCTGGACTCGACGTATTTGAAGAAGAACCGTTGCCACCAGGCCACCCATTAACAGAATTAGACAACGTTGTACTAACATCACATATAGGTGCAAGCACGCACGAAGCACAGGAAAGAGCTGGAATACAAGTAGCAGAGAAGCTGATAGATTACTTCAAGAAGAGAAATCTCATTTAAACCAATTTTTCTTAGTTAATTCACCTCTCTACATTCATGGATGCTTATATCGGAAGCTTTAAAAGTCCAAATTAGTAATATAAGTTTAAAACGGCGGGGCTAAGTAGCGGGGTAGGGCAGCCTGGTAGCCCGCGGGGCTCATAACCCCGAGGTCGGTGGTTCAAATCCACCCCCCGCTATCCCGCGTCAAAGCGGGCCCCGCCACTTCCTATTTCCCAGGACTACTTCTCCACCAGGTTAAAATAATGGAGTGGCGTATAGTGAGTACTTGTACACCTCGCAGGTGTTGCATACTTGGTAAGAGAGTGTGGATGGATTATTAGAAAAGTAGAAGTTGGAAAGGTCCTTATCCTAGAAGTTAGTGGTAATAGCCCAAAGATCAAGGTTTTGGTTCTAAAGAAAGGCCGTGATGACGAGCTCATACCTCTTGCCCGCGAACTCGATATAGGCTCAGCTATATGCTTTGAAGGGGAACCCTCAGAGGAGCAGAAAAGCAAGCGTGGAGTGGAATACGTTGTTAAGAAAATAGAAGTTTACGCTAAACCCATTGAACCACTACCCGTTGACCTTGTGGGTAAAGTACTCACGTTACTGGATACGAGAATCAAGTACAGGTGGCTACTTGCGAGAAATCCTGCTGAAAAGGCAATCTTCAGGATCAGATCAGGGATCCTAAAAGCCGCTCGAGAATATCTAGAGTCCAACGGCTTCATCGAAGTGCAAACACCGAAAATAGTTGCGGCTGGTGCTGAAGGAGGTGCAACACTGTTTAAAGTACAGTACTTTGAAAGCACAGCTTATTTAAGTCAAAGTCCACAGTTGTACAAGCAAATGCTCATCTCTAGCTTCGAGAGAGTATACGAGATTACACCATACTTTAGAGCTGAAAAATTCAATACTACAAGGCACTTGAATGAGTCATGGGGTATAGACGTAGAACAAGGGTTCATTACTGGTGTTGAAGATGTCATGTACACCTTGGAGAACCTCGTAGCGTACATCATAGACTACATTAACAAGTATCACCGCGACGAGCTCGAACTCCTGGGAGTAGAGCCGATCAAGGTAACTACACCCTTCAAGAGGTTGAAATTCACGGAAGCCGTGGACATTCTGCTGAGCGAAGGCATCGAGGTAAGCGAGTACGAGGACCTGAGCGACTACGCTGAGAGAAAACTAGGAGAAATCATGGCCGAGAAAAAACACCCATTGTACTTCATAATTGGTTTTCCGTGGACATCAACAGCATTCTACTACATGAAAGAAGATGATGGTATTTACACAAGAAAGTTCGATCTAGACTTCAAGGGTCTAGAAATAGCGAGTGGTGGACAGAGAGAACACAGGTATGAAAAGCTCGTTGAAGCTTTGCGCGAGAAAGGGTTGAACCCAGCTGACTTCGAATTCTACTTAGAAGCGTTCAAGTACGGTATGCCGCCCCACGGTGGATTCGGTCTCGGTGTGGAAAGGCTACTCATGAAGCTCTTAAACCTTGAAAATATCAGAGAAGCGATAATGTTCGTAAGAGATAGAACTCGGCTCGTACCTTGAAACACACGTGGCGATTTTTCGCAGGTAAGTATATATTTGTGATCGTAAATATGTAATCTAGGGGTTGCATGTCGGAGCCACGAGCACTAGCTAGACTCAAAAGGAAGCTTACCGTTGAAAACCTTTGGTTGTACATTATATGCATCCTAAAGGGGGAGAATAAACCACTAAAGGCCTATGATATTAAGGTAAAGCTTAGAGAACTCTTCGATGTGAATCCTCCAGCTATCACAGTATATACTGTTCTCTACAGAATGGTTAGAGACGGTTTGCTGGAAAAGAAGAGCAAGAACGGAGAGGTGCTATACACACCTACCGATAGGGGGTTAGAAGCATACAGAAAAGGCCTGGTGTTAATTGAAGAAGTGCTTGCAAAACTCAAACTCCACGGGTGATCCACGTGATTAGAGTAGCCATTGTAGGACAAGGTCTCGTAGCACTACACTTCGAAGTTGGTCTTGAGAAGCTTAAGAACGGCGAAATACCAGACTATGGTGTACCTTTGAGAAACAACCTACCATACAAGTACAGTGACATTGAGATTGTTGCAACCTACGATGTAGATGACTCCAAAGTTGGTAAAAGCGTTTACGAGCTAGCTAAAAGGGACTACAACGGACCTGGACCTATCCCTGGAAAACTCAAGGATCTAGTAGTTAGAAGAGGTATTCACCTGGGAAGTTTAAAGGGAATGCCTCTTAAAGCTCATGGACGCGAAGAACAAGTCGGCTTAGAACAAGCTGTTTACGAGTTGGTAGATGAGTGGAAGCAGCTCAACGTTGATGTAATAGTCAACATAATGACAACAGAGCCTGTCGAGCCTGTAAATAACGTAGAGCATTTGCATGAGAGGTTTAAATCGGGTGATCTAACAGCTTCACAAGCATACGCGTACGCTGGAGCAGTATACTCAGCGAAGTACAAGAGCTCCGCGTTCATCAACGCTATACCCTCTCCACTAGCTAATGACAAAGCATTCGTGGAACTCTACAAACAGAGCCGTGGAGTTATTCTCGGTGATGATGGAGCAACTGGAGCAACACCACTAACAGCTGATCTTCTCGAGCACATTTATCAGAGGAACAGAAGAGTCATAGACATAGCACAGTTCAACATCGGTGGAAATACGGACTTTTACTCACTTACTCTACCAGAAAGAAATGTTATGAAGACGAAGACCAAGAGCTCGATGATCAAGGACATACTCGGATACAGTGTTCCGAACTACATTAGGCCAACGGGTTACCTAGAACCTCTAGGAGACAAGAAGTTTGTTGCAATGATAATAGAGTACATGAGCTTTGGCGAGTTCAAAGACGAACTCTACATCATTATGAGAATAAACGATAGTCCTGCACTAGCTGGTTTACTAGTGGACTTAGTTAGACTAGGTAAACTTGCTGTGGAAAAAGAGTACTATGGAACAGTATACGAGGTAAACGCTTTCTACATGAAGAGGCCAGGACCTCCAGGAAGCAAAGCTATATCCAAGGTTAAAGCCTACGACCTACTATTAAAATGGGTTGGTATTAAGGACCCGAGAGACTGAGCTCTCAATGGAAATCCATGAAGGTGTCTTAGGTGAGAATAGTCCTGATAGGAGCCCCAGGAGCTGGTAAAGGTGTATACGCTCAGTACTTCAGGGATAAATACTGTGTACCACACATCAGTACAGGTGATATTTTCAGGGAGGAGATAGCTAAGGAAAGCGAGCTCGGTAAGAAAATAAAGCACTACGTTGAACAGGGTCTGCTTGTTCCAGACGATATCGTCGTGGATGTTGTGAAGAAAAGAATTAATCAGCCAGATACGGTAAATGGATTCATACTCGACGGTTTCCCGAGAACACTTGAACAAGCTAAAGCGCTCGACGAGATTGCTAAAATCGACGTTGTTGTACATCTCGTGGTATCAGAGGAGGTTGCTGTGAGAAGACTCGGGGGAAGACGAGTATGTCCTGTATGCGGTAGAGTTTACAATATATACTACGAGCCTAAACCGAAGAACGATGAACTGTGCGATTACGATAACGCTAGATTGATTAGGAGAAAAGATGATGACCCAAACGTAGTAAAGGAGAGGTATAGAGTGTTCTACGAAACCCTTAGACCCGTAATAAACTACTACAAGCAGACCAGAAGACTACTTGAAGTAAATGCTGACAAATCTCTCAAAGAAGTCCTGCCTGTCCTCGAGAAAGTACTAGTAGAATCAGGTATACTGAAATTGAAACCTTGCAGAGAAGTTTACATGTAACAATTAAGGGTTTATGTGAATGCTTAACACACAAGTGGACAGTAACTTATGTAAGACTATATCGTATGTTGAAAACCTTATAAAGGACCTACTAGAAAGCTCACACGAATACTTTTCAAAGGGATACCTTAACAGCGAGGGATGGAAGAAGATCAGTGTAATAGTAAAGGTTTTATCAAATAAGAGGATACAAGTTACAAGATTTGTCAACAAAATCAGGGATAACCCAGAATATGAGAACACCGCTAAGGTTCTCTCGGACTTACTACAACATTTGTATTCCATCGAACAAAGCTGCAAAACATCATTGAGTAAATGCTTCGAGATTTCAGATTCGTAAAAATGAAAGATTTCACAAAACGCTTTCCCAACATGTAATAGCACGCTGAAGCCTCTTTGATGAGGGATCGTAGACTCAAGGAATAGAGGTGCTTTCCTCAAGCCTCCTTCGTTAAAAGGTCGGAGATGCCTTGTAAAAGCCGAAGCAATTAATCCCTGTGATCAATTCGAGAGAACAAGATTAGGTCAATAAAATACTACTAGACTCGAATTCGCGAAGGTTGCTGCCTGAGTACTGAACACCGGGTGCTCCTACATACCTTCGCGTTGATTCCCTAAACAACTCGGATAATCAGAAAACTAAAAAACTAAACAATCCTGGAGACGATCTAAATCCTGAACTCTCGACTATGCTAACCTTATGCAGTTCTCGCACATGTGCTCGGGGTCGCAATCCAGTTCTCCATTGTTGTCAATAACGTGATTGCTTTTGTAAATCACAAGTGCATCTTGATGTAAAGCACCATAGTCTATGGAGAATTCTCTTATGCTTTCTCCAAGATTTTTCCTCAAGGACTCCACTATGAAGGATATTTCATGCTTACTACGACCTCTCATGATAACTAGGACTTCATCATTACCTGTTCTTATGGTTAGTAGAACTCTAGCACAGCTTGAGAGCGCCGCGCTTAGGTAATCCGGGTTGTCTGTTTTAATACGTACAAGTGCAACTTCCCTACCTACTATATCAGCTGAAACCAGTAAACCAAAAGATATCTTGTTCTTTCTTAGTAACGAAAGTACTCTATGTCTAGCTGTTAAGTAGTTTATGCCTAGTTTCAGTGATAAGAATCTTATGCTTACACGTGGATTTCTAGCAAGTTCTTTTAAGATAGCAATGGTCTTCGGATTTCTCAGCGAATTATTTCCCAAGTTCAGCACCATGAACAATGGATAAGTATAAACCCTATTTAATAAGTTACACTATTCAATTCTCAAATTAGGGTGATATGAGAAACAGTAAGTCGGTGTAGTAATGGGTACATGCAGGAGCTGTAATATTCGTAGTACTACAGTGAGCGACATTGTGGGTTTATGTGTTTCCTGCGTTCGAAGAGGTCTAAAACCGCATAGAGATCCGCATATGGAGTCTCGTTCAAGGTTTAAGCTTCCCGTAGAGTTCATCATTGAAGATGGCTATAAGTGTAAGATTTGCGGCAGAGAATGCACAATACCTATAAATTCACGTGGTTTCTGCGGTTACAGAGTCAATCGTGAAGGAAAAATTTCTGTTTCCACGCTAGCACCAGACAGAGCTGTAGGCATGTACTACTACGATCCACATCCAACCAACTGCGTTGCACTTC
>JAWAXJ010000009.1:0-14581 GCA_038896955.1 Desulfurococcaceae archaeon | reverse complement strand
TGCATAGTTTGATAAGAAGAGAGCACTGGTGAACGCTGAGTTTCCACCACCAACAACAGCTACAGTTTTGTTCTTGAAGAGAGGTCCATCGCAAACAGCGCAGTAAGAAACACCTTTTCCAGTCAGCTTATCCTCGCCGGGTACACCGAGCTTTCTCTTTTCACTTCCAGTTGCAATTACAACTGCAAAAGCGCATATTTCCTGTTTTAAACTCCTGGTTTCAATGCACCATAGATTACTCGTGGAGGGTTTCCGATACACGTTTACAACTTCGTCTAGAACTATTGGAACATTGTACTTCTCAACGTGCTTTATAAACTTGTCAGCCAAGTCGTTGCCAGAGACATCGGGTATACCGAGGTAGTCGTCTACTAGAGGAGCTTCTGTTATTAAACCACCCAGCTTCTTGGTTATCAAGATCACGTCGAGTCCGTACCTTGCAGCGTAGAGTGCAGCTGTTAATCCAGCAGGTCCACCACCAACCACGATGACATCGTACTGCTGCTTCAACTGGTGTTCTCTTCTGAGTGCCATGAAAGTACCTGTTCTCAGCTTGAATGACACGTCTTCACCACCTTACAGAACTTACACTCTTCACCTTTTCAACTTTAGTAACTCGTAGACAATAATACCCGCGATAGCTACTGATGGCATTCCACGGGGAACACCCTTAATCCAGGCTATTTTCGCTTTCTCTAGTTCTCTTCGACTAGGTTCTAGCTCACCAGAGCTCATCATTATTGCGATTTTACCGCAGGATCCACTGCTCACGAGATCTACGGGGTCAATCTCCTCTCCCTCATCTGATATGTAGTAGATGCAGTCACACCCCAGCACGTTAACTAAGTCGCTTATTTCGGGTAGAACTATCAGCGGTTTGTTAAGCTTGTAGGATATCTTGTGTGCTTCAGGAATTCCTACTTGTGCAGCGGCACCCATGGGTTTCACTATTACTGGAGTGAAGTTACCCGTGTAAACCGTTTTCAGAAAATCCAGTAGTTTCTGAACACTGCTCGGCGCGTAGAGAACCAGGTGTAGAGTACTCAAATTAATCACCTAGCTATACTTCATCAAGGTATTTTAAAACCTCCTCGGCAACGCTCCTAGCTAAGGGTACTGGAACAGCTTCGCCAACCATGTTGTACTGAGCATCTCTACCACCAATAAACACGAAGTCATCTGGAAACCCCATCAACCTAGCTTGCTCTCTAACCGTGAGAAGCCTGTTTTCAAAGGGATGAATAAACCTGGACGAGCCAAGCACGGGTGGAGCTAAATCGTAGGGATTAAGCTTGATCAAGTTGGGTAGAACTTCTTTGGCTCCATGGTAGTGTACAAGTGCTTGACCCCACTTCAGCTTTGAAGCTTTCTTCAGCTTTCTCCAGGGGAGATCAGGCGGTGGTTCATGGTTGAATACGTATGGTGTTCCCGGAGGGGGTAGATCACTGAGCACATCCTTGACCATCAATCTTCTTTTAACTGGTGAAGGTTTTATGGGAATATTCGAAATGAATACTCTCGTGCGTCTACTGGGGTTACCGTGGTTCTCAGCGCGTAGTACATTGAAGTACACTGTTGAGTAACCTGCCCCCTTGAACTCTCGGATAATAGCGTCTTTTAAGCCGTTTTCCATTATTGCAGGCACATTCTCCATTACGAAAACCCTTGGTTTATAGTAGCTTACTATGCGAATAAAGTGTAGTGTGAGTTGACCCTGGGGATCAGTGTAGAGTCTATCAAGAGGGTTCTTCGCTCTTCGGGGATTAGCGCCGGTGAACGGTTCGCAAGGTGGACTCCCAATAATCAAGTCTACTTCATCGGGCTTCACAACGCTGAAGAGTAGCTTACTGTCGATATCCCTGATGTCCTCCGCTAGAACAAGCGCACCCGGGAAGTTTACCTTGTACGTCAATGCAGCGAATTTAAAGTTATCTACTGCTAGTACAGGTGTAAACCTACCTGTAGCTGTAAATCCTAGTGAAAAACCACCAGCACCTGAGAACAAGTCTATGTACTTATACTTTGGTTTTGGCAACTTTGATACGCTCCAAACTATTAATAGCGCTGTTTATTCTCCTTATAAGGTTCTTCAGCTCTTCCGCATACTTACTTACGTTGAACTCTTGGAGAAGTTCTCCATCATGTGGACACGTTAGATCTAGTGCATAAGCGTTGTCAGCTGAAAACACTCTTTTACACTTAGGGCACTCGTACAACTGGTTTTCCTGACTATACTTTAACAGAAGTTCAAGGTTCTCCTTGGCTTTCCTAAGCCTGTTGAGCAGGAACAGTTTTAAGGCAGGTTCATTTAATTTCCATATGTGTAGTGTTCCGTTCTCTGTACGAAGTTTACCGGGTACTATTATAGCCTCCTCCGACATCTTCTGTAGAATTCTTCGACCTTCGTTCGACCTTACTCCAGTAGTGTTTGATATGGTTTCTTCGGCTACGTATCCATTGTTGAGTATGTAGTCAAATAGTACTTGAGCTTCTTTACCGTATACTCTACTCAAGACGAGCTTTAATGCGTCCATCATATCGCTACTTTCGTCAGAGGCTATGTTTTGAGCCTTTGTGGAATCTTTATAAGCAGGTTTACTACTCAAGTTTCACCACCATACATTTATTTACTTTAAAGGTTTATTTTTTCACTACTATTCTAAGGAACTGTTCATTGAAATTCTTTAATTGACTATGTAAATAAAGCTTATATAGAAGCCATCTTATCTAATGCAAATGGCTTAAAGTCAAAGTTTATGGTGAAAAGTAATGGCGGCAGCAGTTGAACCAACAGGTATACCCGTACTCATATTGAAGGAGGGTACTCAGAGAACAGCGGGTAGAGATGCACTCAGAATAAACATAATGGCAGCTCGAGCAGTTGCTGAAATGGTTAAGACAACGTATGGACCAAAAGGCATGGACAAAATGCTCGTAGACGCTCTTGGAGACGTAACTATAACCAACGATGGTGCCACAATACTGGATAAAGCCGAGATTCAGCACCCAGCTGCAAAAATGCTCGTTCACACAGCTAAAAGCCAGGATGCAGAAGTTGGTGACGGCACCAAAAGAGCCGTAATCCTCGCTGGTGAGCTCTTAAGGTACGCCGAAGAACTCTTAAGCAAGAACATTCATCCAACAGTAATCATATCTGGATATAGAAAAGCCATGGAAGAAGCCCTCAGAGTTCTGGATCAAATAGCTTTACCAATAGATATTGAAAACTACGATATTCTGAAAAAAGTTGCTATGACAGCTTTAACTAGTAAAGCTGTGCACGACGCTCGCGAGCACTTCGCTGAAATAGCCGTTAAAGCTGTTAAGCAAGTAGCTGAGCAACGTGGTGACAAGATCTACATTGACATAGACAACGTTCAGACCATCAAGAAGTACGGAGGTTCACTAATGGATACACAACTAGTATACGGCATAGTACTAGACAAGGAGGTTGTACATCCGGGTATGCCTAGAAGAGTTGAGAAAGCTAAAATAGCGCTACTCGATGCACCACTCGAGATCGAGAAACCGGAGATAGATGCCGAGATCAGAATAAGCGATCCATCTCAGCTTAAAGCCTTCTTACAGCAGGAAGAGGAGATACTCTCTAAGTTGGTAGAGAAGATAGCTGAGGTCGGTGCTAATGTTGTTATAACACAGAAGGGTATTGATGAGGTTGCTCAGCACTTCCTTGCTAAGAAGGGTATTCTGGCTGTTAGAAGAGTCAAGAGAAGTGACCTCGAGAAGCTGGAGAGAGCAACGGGAGGGAGAATAGTTAGCAACATCGATGATCTGAAGCCAGAGGACCTTGGATACGCAGAGCTTGTAGAGGAGAGAAAGGTTGGAGAAGACAAGATGGTGTTCGTTGAGGGGTGCAAGAACCCAAGGTCCGTTAGCATAGTTATCAGAGGTGGACTTGAGAGGCTGGTGGACGAAGCAGAGAGAAGCTTAAGAGATGCTCTATCAGCTGTTGCAGATGCGCTCAGAGATGGAAAGATCGTTGCGGGTGGTGGCGCGGTTGAAATGGAATTAGCTAAGCACCTGAGAAAGTATGCTGTTAAAATAGGTGGAAAAGAACAGCTTGCTATCGAAGCTTTCGCTAAGGCTCTAGAGGGATTAGTAGTTACAATGGTTGAGAACGCGGGATTAGACCCTGTTGACATGATAATGAAACTCAGAGCATCGCACGAGAAGGAAGATGGAAGGTTCATTGGTGTAAACCTCGATACAGGAGACCTCGAGAACATGTACGAGAAGGGTGTAATTGAGCCTTTGAGCATTATAGCAACAGCGGTGAAGAGCGGTACAGAGGCTGCAACTATAATACTCAGAATAGACGACATCATTGCAGCTAGTAAACTTGAAAAGAAAGAAGAAGCTGGCAAGAAACCCGAGGAAGAGAAAAAGGAAGAAGAATAAAGCTGTAGTTTTTAAGTTACTCAACTTTTATAAGAACAGCTTTTTTAAGTGTAGGTGTAGAGTAGACAGCTTCTCCTGGTTCTAAATACGGGATCACCGAGACCGTGTTTTCATCCAAGTATAGAGACTTTTCCAGAATATCCAGGTCTATTTTGGATTTAACTGCATGCACGATCTTGGTATTCGTATTGACTAGTACGTCCTCGGATATTTGCGAAATAGACTGCGAAATCACTACTAATCCTACTTGAAACTTTCTCACTTCTCTAAGCATATCGCAAATAGGCTTTACCGGTTGATTTTTAGATAGGAAATTCTGAGCTTCTTCGATCACGATTAATAATGGAAGGCTAAGACTAATTGCTGAGTCAACAACCTTTTTTACGTAGAAAGCAGAGTAAAGCTTTCTAACGCTTAAATCTAATATGCGGTTTACGTTTACGATGAATGGTTTACCAGTGTGCTTGCCAACGAGCTGCAGGTTTTTGCCGCTATTCTTGTACAGCTTAAACAGCTGGTCATAACCATACCTTGCAAGAATACTAAGTTTTCTGTGTAGCGAAAGCTTTGTTTCTCTCATCCAACTTGATTCCTCAGGATAAGCCTCCAGGTAATCTATGAAGGTTTCAATGGATTTCATCTTCGAAATGTCTACTTTTCTGATGACTTTTTCGAGAAGATACTCCTGAGAAGATGTTAGTTCAAGTACACTTGAAATTATTGATAGATCCGAGGGATCCCCCGTGAACAGCTCTAGCGGAGTCTCGAACGGGTTGATTACCTCGTAGTCGTCTAGTAGCTTAGAGTATTCACCCTGCCAATCCACAATGATAACGGGGATAGAAAGTTTTTCAGCAACACGCTTAGCTAATAGTGAAGCTGTAAAAGATTTTCCTGAACCAGTAGTACCCGAAATTAGGATGTGCCGGTAGAGAGCTGACTTGTAAAGTTTTGCCGGGTACTCAGGATGACTGCTGATAGTTCTACCTATAACAACGTACTCGTCGTTATCTGAATAAGTAGCTTCGGTGGGTACATTCTGTGTAGGATACTTAACCCTATGTTCAAACCCCAGCAGTATTGGTGATTCCAACATCATTCTTCTCATAAAAAATTTCTTATACCACCAATTATTCTGGATATTGCATCGTTAGCAACCGGCTCAATATCAATAGATCTAAAGCTTGAACGTACTAATGTTACGAGAAGATTAGCTTCTCTGAGAACTTCTTCCTTGTCTCCTCTGAGGATTATTAGCCCTCTACTATCCCCACGGCTAATCTTGGATACAACAATGAACTCAACACCTTTGCTCAGCTGGGATCTCGTCTTTAGAATCTCGCTCAGCTTTTTAACCTCCTCATCTACAATGCCATCGTTCTCGTTGATATACCTATACAGTCTTAGTGCGGTTTCAAACATTACAAACCCCATTGTAGAAATAGCACGGTTTTAAACCGAATAGTGTGGAAGGTGTGAGTCTTGGTGTTACTGAAAATCTCATAAAGTGCTTAGTAAGATTGCTACTTAGTTTCTACTTAACTAAGTTAAGACCCAGGTAAAGGTGATCTAGAGCTTTGTATTCCAGTGGGTTCTTGCTCTTCAAAACCACGAGAAACCCGTGCAGTGATATTACAACTCTGTGAATGTCGTTCAGCTTTGTATTCGATATAACGTAACCATGAGCACAGTAGTAGTAGTTTAGGCACTCGTCTTTGCTTGTGGATAAGCTAATGATCAGCTTTGAACCCTTTTGCGGGATCTCAACTACGTCCTCGTGGAGCTCTATTTCGAGATCGAGATCACCGCAGACACTTCTTACTCTGTATACTTTGGGGATTCTCAAGGGAACAACATCGTTAATTGCACATTCGAGCTTCAAATCATTTCACCTTAGATTAAACCTAATTAAAAAACGTTTTAAGTGTATAAAAATGTAGGGTGACAGCTTGACTGTAGTGGAAGCTTCGAGAAGGCTTATTAACGAGCTATCCGTAATGCTAGACAAAAAGGTTAAGATAGTACTTGACACTGGAAAGTACTACGAGGGTATTCTCGCAGGTTTTGATCACCCGTCTCTCAACGTTCTCTTAAAGTATGCTACGGATTCTGAGGGATTGAAATACCCCAGAATCATCATTAAAGGAGAGCGAATATCCGAGATCATCGTGATGGAAGAACCAATATTTGATCCGGAGGAGTTCAAGGAAGTAATCCTAAGAGAGCTAAAAATACCAGAGCACTCCGTTAGAGTTATACCCGATGCACGAGCCATCGAGGTTCTTGGAAGGTACAGGATCAGTGAAGAAGGGGTCATGGGTTCAGGTCCCATGGCTGAAACGCTATTTAGTCTATACAAGAGATATATTGAGCAGAAGAAGAAGGCTACGTAGGGGCTAGAATTGTTTTTGAGGTAAAAAGAGTAGACTTAGCTGGTCGAATAGGTAAGCTCACAACAAGACATGGAACACTGGAAACACCGTTTTTGTTCCCAGTAGTAGATCCAACACGGCAAGTACCGTCTCTCGGCAAGATCTACGAAATAGGGTTTAACGGTATTATCACAAACGCATACTTATTCTACAAGAGGAACCAAGGACTGGTTAAAAGTCTACACGATGAGCTCGGCTGGAAGCACACTATTATGACAGACTCTGGTGGTTACCAGATACTTGTCTATGGTGGTGTAGAAGTAGACAATAAAACAATTGTTAAGTACGAAGCTGAGATAGGAGCTGATATTGCCGTAATACTGGATGTGCCTACTGGTAGTAAGATGACCTACGAGGAAGCAGAGAAAGCAGTGTACGAAACCTACAAGAGGGGGATCGAAGCACTACCACTAATTGAGAACACGGAGGAAATGTGGGTTTACCCGGTTCAGGGAGCTCCCTACAAAGACCTGCTCTCGAGGTCAGCTGTACTCGCTAGGAAGCTCCCCTACGATATATACGCAGTAGGTTCTCCAACGGTAATGCTCGAGAAATACGAGTACCTTAAGCTCGTTGAAATGGTGATAACTGTAAAACTTCACCTACCTCCTAATAAGCCTCTTCACGTGTTCGGAGTTGGGCATCCCATGATAATACCGTTTTTGGTTGCAGCAGGAGCTGATCTGTTCGACTCTGCTAGCTACATACTCTACGCTAGAGATGAAAGGTATATGACAGAGTTTGGAACGAAGAACCTCAAGGAACTCTCCTACTTTCCCTGCAGTTGTCCCGTGTGTTCAAAGTATACTCCACAGGAGCTTCTGGAGTTAAACCGTTCTGAGAGAATCGAATTACTAGCAGTTCACAACCTCTACATGCTCAACAAGGAGATCAGAACAACTAAGCAGCATATCAAGGAGGGAAGACTCTGGGAGCTACTTGAGTACAAATCAAGAGGTCATCCCACGCTTCACGTCGCATTCGAGTTTCTAAAGAAAAACGCCAAGCTACTAGAACGGTATTCTCCTACGTCTAATCCGGGTGGACGAGCAGTCTTTATGTACTCGGGTGATGAAGCATTGTATAATCCGCGTATTAGTGTAAACGTTAAGAGAGCCGAAGAATTAGCTTTAGCGGATGTTGAAAATAAAACCGTTGTTATCATACCAGCCTATAGAAAGCCATACACATCTCAGGAAGAGTTTCTCAAGGTTTTTGCTCTATCTGATAGATCCAGCAACGTAAAGATACTCTTCATACATCCTCTACTAGGTATTTTCACACCAGGGTTGGCTGTCACCTACCCGTTTTACCAGCACAAGTGCAAGTTTACAAGAACCCTAATTGATGAAAGCAAAGTTCGTGCCATGATCACGAGGATCCTTGACCGAAAACCAAGGAAGGTTATCGTAGTTGAATCCTCATGGTTGAATAGCAAACTGCTATCTGAATTACGCGGTTTAACAAGAAACTCTGATGTTGAGTTAGTTATATGTAGGTTAAACGATGTCTCCTCTCATATTCTTCGCTGAGCTTTTCCATTCTCTTTCTTTCCTCTTCAATCGCTTCAATTATTGTTGCTTCCTCTATTAATCGTTGCACGCTTATTTCAACACCCAGAATTCCCGCGATCACGCTTATAGCCACAGCACTCGCTTTGGGATCAGGTCTATAGGGGTCTGTGAACGGTAGAATAACAACACCTCTGAGACCATAGGCTTTCATGAACATCATGGTTAAAGCCAGTGGACCTATTATGTACCTCTCTTCGAGAACCCTTGCATCACCGCGTTTCATAGTTGTGTTGTTTATTGGTATCCATCTGTACTTTTCGTTGGGGTCATCACGTAGCTCTTGACTCAGTCCACCGATGAGTATGACCTCCCTGACACCGATATCTTTTGACCACTTCGCCAGGAACTCAGCGTAATCGGACCTCTCCTTTTCGTGTGGAGTGTTATTGTGAAGAACCACTACTAATTTGTTTGAACCCGCGTTTCCACTGTAGACCTCGAACGGGAACTCTATGTCGTTATCTCTTGTGTACAATGATACTTCAGGCATATACCTTGTTCTAATAAACCCGATCTTCTCTAACTTAAGCTCTTTTATGAGATGACGTGTAGCTAAATACCCTACTAGCCCGAAGCCTTGATAACCCGTTACTAGTATAGAGCCTTCTAGTTCTTCCCTACTAACTTGCCTAAGCGGGAAGAACCTGATCACAACCCAACTCCCTCTCTGATCTTTACTGCTACACCCCGCTTATAGTATACCATCTCCCATCCAGACCTGGCTGCTCTGCCAACGGCTATCAGTTCACCCTGTTGATCCAGTACAAGTACTTCGTCATCTGGTCTAATACTGGGATCAGCTGCGAGCACGTGTTTGCAGAAAAGTGTTTTACCGGATTTCACGAACGGTGCATACTCGTTCTTGACGAATACTCTTAACTTAGGTTTGGGAAGAAGCTGGTTTAATACAATACCACTCGGTATGTAGAGGTTGAATCTGTAATCTCTAGACCTTAAACCTAAGTAAGGTCTATTCAAGTAGAGAATAAACCTGATCTTCTCAGTGTTCGGGCTTACACCTACTAGAACATTGCTTGGAATAAACTCCTCACCTTTAACTCCGAACTGTAGCTCGGCGATTTCCCTTAGTTCCATGAGTTCTCTTGTTGATGGTTTACGCGTGATCATCATTGCTAAAACCTACGTAATGTAACGTGAGGCTCCAAGAGTATCGGAGCCCCTTTGTTCGCTCCAGCTCTGTCTAATGCTCTTCTTGCTTTTAACTTTCTCGATAGCTCTGAGCAGATCGCTCATGGTTACGTATCTTCGGTTTTCCCTGATAGCTATGTATCCTGCCTCAATTACAGCTAACCTTATGTCAGCTCCCGAAAAGCCCTCGGTTATCTCAGCTAGGTATTGGTAATCAATGTCTCCCTTGAGTTTTACTCTTCTTGTGTGTATTTTGAATATCTGTACTCGCCCGTTCTTATCTGGTAAAGGTATTTCGATCACGCGATCAAACCTACCGGGTCTAAGTATCGCGGGGTCCAGTATATCTATTCTGTTAGTGGCGGCTAGAACCTTGACGCGGTCTAGTGGGCGGAAGCCGTCCATCTCCGCGAGTAACTGCATTAGTGTTCGTTGAACCTCGCGCTCACCGCTAGTGCCTATTTCTATTCTTTTAGCAGCTATTGCGTCTACTTCGTCTATGAACACTATGGCTGGAGCTTTTCTCCTAGCAAGAGCAAATACCTCTCTTACGATTCTAGCACCTTCACCGATGTACTTGTTAACGAGCTCACTTCCAACTATTGCTATAAATGTAGCTCCTGCCTCGGATGCAACAGCTTTAGCTAGGAGGGTTTTTCCGCATCCAGGTGGTCCGTAGAGGAGAACCCCCTTAGGGACTTCCACTCCAATCTCTTCGAATAGTTCCGGGTGCTTCAGAGGTAGTTCAACAACTTCTCTTATTTCCCTTATTTGCTCGTCTAATCCACCTATATCGCTGTACCGTACATTTGGTTTCTCGATAACCTCCAGAAGCTGAACATATGAATCGTAGTAGTCGGGTAGAATATCTACTATTGTTGAACCGCGCTGATTGAGTGCTACCTTAATCCCGGGTCTCAGCTTGGACTTATCAACGAAGTCTGCAACGTGAACAACGAGACTAGGTCCACTACTACTTTTAACTACTACTCTGCCGTCGGGTAGTAGGCTTTCCACGGTTGCCTCTATTAATGGCGAAGAAAGGAGCTTTTCGATTTCACTTTTATAGTACTCTAATTTACGCTCAAGTTTTTTCTTTTCTTCTTCCAACTGCTTTAACCTTACTTCGAGGTACGCTATATAGTCCTTTTCATCGGTTAAAACAACATTAAAGTCGTCACTAACAGTTTCCTCGTGTTTCCTAAGATCACTGCTCATGGTATTGAGCCCAGGTATATAATTGCTAAATGCAAATGTTTAAAGTGGTCGGGGGGTTCTCCGTTGTCTTACTACTGCGAAATGTGTGGACGCGACCTCGAGTCTAAGAATGCTAAAAGGGCTGTTGTTGAAGGAAGCTTGCTCATCCTGTGTCCAGAATGCTACTCAAGATTATCCAAGCAGACAATTGTGAGAGACATTGAGAGTACTCGTCCTTCAACCTCTAAACCTGCTGCGAAGCAGCGAGTAACCACCAGACCAGCGAAGCTCATCGAAGACTTGGAGGTAGTTGAAGACTACGCATCAAGGATAAGATCGGCGAGAGAATCACTAGGCTGGTCTCAGGAGGTTCTAGCCCAGAAAACTGGTGAGACTGTGTCAACGATCAAAAGAATAGAAAGCGGAAGGTTGAAGCCGAGTATAGAGCTCGCTAGAAAACTGGAAAGAGTGCTGGGTGTAAAGTTGCTAGAACCAGTTGTTCAGGAGGGAGCATCTTCGAAGCCTAGTGATAGTATAAGCTATCTAACAATAGGAGACATCATAAACGTAAACATTGAGAATAAATCGAAGAAGAAGGGAGCATAGTAGTTTGAAAGTGTATGTTGTAGTACCCAAGAAGTACGAGAGGTTTCTAGAAGAAGAGTTGTCCCTTGTAAGAACAGTGTACAGCGACGTGGTTGGATATCTCATCGTAAAGCGTACAAATCCTAAAACATACCTATCCAGAGAGAAGCTGGAGAAGCTAAAGCAGTACGACTTCGACAAGCTAGTTGTAATGGACAGGTTGAAACCGTCTCAGCTTGTGAACCTAGCGAGAGCTATTAGAAAAGAGGTTGCTGATAGAATACTGGTCATCCTAGAAGTATTCGCTGAACACGCTGGTTCTAAGGAAGCGCATCTTCAAATAGAGCTTGCAAGACTACGCCACTTGCTTCCTCTGATCAAGGAGACCATTAGATACGCTAAGCTGGGAGAACTGCATGGATTTCTGGGTGCAGGTCGGTACGGATACGAGAAATACTACTTGATGCTGAAGAGGAGAGAAGCAAGAGTTAGAAGAGAGATTGAGAGACTTCGAGAAATAAGAACCATTAGACGTAAGGCAAGACTTGAATCAGGTTATCCCCACGTTGTAATTGTAGGGTACACTTGTGCAGGTAAAACAAGCTTATTTAACGCAATAACAGGTCTTCTCAAACCAGTTGGTCCTGAACCCTTTACAACTCTTACACCCAAGGCTTGCAGGGTAAACTACAAGGATGTAGACTTTATACTTGTAGACACAGTTGGATTTATTAGAGATATTCCACCAGAGATCGTGGAAGCATTTTACGCAACACTCGAGGAAATAGCAGAAGCCGATTTGATAATAAACGTAGTAGACATATCTAAGTCGATGGATGAGATTAAAAACGAAATTGCAACGTGCAATGACATACTAAGGAAAATAGGTGTTCACGAGAAACCAACAGTATACGCTTTAAACAAGATCGACAAGCTCGCCAACAACTACGACATCGTTGTAGAAGCCGTAGAGAAGCTAGTGAACGGAAAAGCAGTAGTACCAGTATCATGCACAAAGAGAATGAACATAGATCTCCTACTCGAAAAAGTTTACGTAGAGCTCAGAAGGGTTGTAGGCGTACATGAACGCAAAGTCTAGAAAAGTATTTGTTCTAAGGTATGGACATAGGCCAGGACGCGATAAAAGAATTACAACACACGTACTTCTAGTAGCTAGAGCCTTTGGAGCAAACGGGTTTATTCTAGGTGATGTAGTTGATGAAACTCTGTTGAAAGCGTACCAGAAGGTTGTGTCTACGTGGGGAGGTAACCTACAGTTCGAAATGGGAGTAGACTCTGAAAAGTACTGCTTGAACTGGAAGAAAAATGGTATCATAGTTCACTTAACTATGTACGGGTTGCCCGTGGATGATGTGATAGGTGAAATAAGAAGTAGTCAAAAAGATCTCTTAGTAGTTGTCGGAGCTAAGAAAGTTCCCAGATTCTTCTATGAGATTGCTGACTACAACGTTGCTATTGGTAATCAGCCACACTCCGAGGTAGCTGCACTCGCTGTATTTCTCGACAGGTTGTTCGAAGGGAAAGAACTCTACTTGAAGTTCGACAACGCTAAACTGGAGGTCGTACCGTCTGCTCGTGGGAAAAAAGTTAGAATACTAAGAAAATGATTGCGAACTGCATGTACTGAGAGCTTCCACGATTTTCCTCTTAAGAGATTCTACGTCGAAGCCTAACACAATGGAACCATGAATGGACAAAAAGGCATTTTCAACGCACTCAGCACTACTACAGCCTTTGAGTGCGTTTTCAAGGACCTCTAGAGCATCCTCTGGGTACACGAAGAAATCGCCTGTTATCTCCGCGCGCTCGATAGCACAATTTTCTGAAAATATTACGTCAAGCTTAACGGTTTTAGTGAAACGTAGTACAATTGAATACGTCTTCACGTATTTCACCTTCTGAATATCCAGGCGTGATCTCTGTACTTGTTAACTAGTTGTTTTGCGAGCTCAAGTTCTTTCTCGTTAAGCTGATCGTAGTATATTTCAGCGTTCAAAGCACGAGAAAAACCCCGAATTAGACTTCTGATCAGCGCCTCGAGATCTACGTCACCAATGACCTGTTTTAGTGTTATAACTCTTTCTTTAATGCTCTTAACCCCCTTGCTCTCGAGTTTTACTGTTGGAACAAGCAGAGCTTTCTCCAGTGTATCTAGGTTTGTAGCGTACATTAGCGTTCCATGTTGCAGTATATAACCCATTCTACGGGTTTGTGCACTTCCCGATATCTTGCGCTTCTGTACGACAACATCGTTTACAGGTACGAACTCTGCTTCGACGCCTAGTTCGCGGAGAGCATACACTAGTCCACTGCAAATTACTCTGTAGCTCTCCTGGACATCCGTTAGTGGACCATTGGCTGGGAGAACAATGCTGTAGGTTACTTCGCCATCAGCGTCATGGTACACGGAACCTCCTCCTGTTATTCTCCGTGTAAAAGGTATTCCTTTTTCTTCAAGGAACTCCAGGTTTACAGCCTCCTTCACCTTCTGGAAGTATCCAATTGTAACAGCGCTGGGAACAAATCTGTAGAGTCTAAGTGTGTTCTCGATTTCACCTCTAGTTCTCAGAACTAGCATAGCTTCATCAATAGCCATTTGCCAGTAGACATCTCTACCCGTTAGGTCGGTTAGTACTCGTAGCCTCAAAGCATTACACCTCAGTGTAGTATAGTTTGCTGTATAATTAAGCTTGAATTGATGATAATGATACGTGAGCGCAATCTTCAGAG
Organism: Desulfurococcaceae archaeon; assembly: GCA_038896955.1. GTDB lineage: Archaea > Thermoproteota > Thermoprotei_A > Sulfolobales > Desulfurococcaceae > UBA285. The sequence goes on along the minus strand of JAWAXJ010000009.1, from coordinate 474 downwards.
GTCGCTGGAAGTGAGCGCAAAGATTATAGTAAGAGCTTCGCTGGGAACACTTGCATCTCTGGGCTTATATGAGGTTAAAATGATGGAAAAACCTGAAACAGCCTACTTGCTTCAGTACTCGCAAAGCGGTTGCAGAGCTTGCTGTGCTTTTTGTTTGCAGTCACGTAGGTTGTTCAACGTCAAGAACGGAGAATTCCTAGGAAGGGTTAGCTGGCCAGCTGTAGACCTGGATACATTAGCGAGCTCCTGGAAGAAGGTTTTCAAGCGTATATGTCTTCAAACAGTGGTAAAACCTGGTTTTACCAGCGAGGTTCTCGAAATCCTGAGGAAGATCAGGTCGTTTGAGAGAGATCTGCCAGTATCGATTGCAATAACACCTGTTTCCACGTACTTTCTACATGAGCTAAGAAAATTCGGTGTTGATGCTATAGGCGTAGGTCTTGATGCTTGTTCACCTCATGTTTTTGAAAAGTG